>WGDQ01000368.1 GCA_015493185.1 Planctomycetaceae bacterium | reverse complement strand
CGTTGGTACTGATCATTGGCCTGTTGATGGTCGGCACCCTCTTGAAGAATATCTTCTTCATTGCGCATTCGATTCTGGTCAACCGCCTTGCGCAATTGGCCACGTTCGACCTGCGCAAGCAGTTCTTTCGTCGCACGCTGCGAATGAGCCTGGCTGATTTCAGCGACGAAGGCACCAGCGAGCTGATGAGCCGCTTCACCTACGACATGGAAAGCCTGGTGTCGGGCATTCGGCTGCTGTTTGGCAAAACCGTGCGCGAGCCGCTCAAGATGGCCGCCTGCCTCATCGGTGCGGCATGGATCTGCTGGCGGCTCTTGCTCGTGTCGCTCGTTTTGGCCCCCGTCGCGGGCATCTTGATCGGTCGGCTGTCGAAAACCCTGAAACGGGCCAACCGGCGCGCGATGGAGGAAATGTCGCAAATCTACAGCGTGCTGGAAGAAACTTTCCAGGGAATCAAAATCGTGCAGGCGTTCACCATGGAACGCTTCGAGCGATGGCGATTTCATCAAAGCAGCAAGAAGTATTACCACAGGGCGATGCGCATCGCTCGTTACGATTCGCTCTCGCACCCGCTGACCGAGCTGATGGGCATCGTCACGATCAGCCTGGCCATTGTGGCCGGGGCCTATCTGGTACTCAAAGGCGAAACGCACTTGTTCGGCATTCGCATGAGCGACCGGCCGTTGAGCCTTGCCTCGTTGTTGGCTTTCTACGCCTTGCTGGCCGGCGTGAGCGATCCGGCCCGGAAAATGTCGGAAGTATTCAATCGCCTGCAAAGGGCTGCGGCAGCCTGCGATCGGATCTATGCGGTGATCGACCGCGAGCCGGAAATCCAAAGCCCGCCGTCGGCAAAACGATTGCCCCGCCACCGCCGCGACATCACCTTCGACCGTGTGAGCTTTGGCTACAATCCCGGCCAAACGGTGCTGCACGACATTTCACTAACCATCCCCTACGGGCAAACGCTGGCCGTTGTTGGCCCCAATGGTTGTGGCAAAAGCACACTGGCCAACTTGATTCCCCGCTTCTTCGATCCCACCGAGGGCTGCGTACGCATTGACGGGGTCGACCTCCGGCAGGTCCGCCTGCGCGACTTGCGAAGACAGATCGGGCTTGTGACTCAGGAACCCCTGCTGTTCGATGCCACGGTGTTCGATAACATTCGCTACGGTTCTCCTGGAGCCAGCCGCGAGCAGGTGATCGAAGCCGCCAAACAGGCGCATGCCCATCGGTTCATCGTGCAACAGTTGGAACACGGCTACGAAACGATGGTTGGCTCTCGCGGCAGTCAACTTTCCGGCGGACAGCGGCAGCGAATCGCTTTGGCGCGGGCCATACTGCGAGACCCCTCGATTTTGATTCTCGACGAGGCCACCAGCCAGGTCGACTTGGAGAGCGAGCAGGTCATACACCGCGTGCTGGAACAATTCATCCGCGACCGCACGGCGCTGGTGATCACGCACCGGCTGGCCACGCTGGCACTGGCAGACCGTATCGTGGTGATGGACTCGGGCCAGATTCTCGACTGTGGCAACCACGAAGAATTGCTCCGTCGCTGTTCGCTCTATCGACGGCTCTACGACATTCAGCTCGGCGAAACGGCCTAAGCTCGCAGCCGAAGCGAACACAAGAGTGCCTGCCGCAGCGAAACGCCAAAAAACAAAAGTGCCCCGTCGCAGCCAAAAACGTGGGCCATCCATCTGCCGGCTACTTTTGTCGGAATACACGAGCGGCGGCTAGCGCGTCCAAAAGCCTGGGCTGCGATGTCCTCCGGCGGCCAAACCTCGGCGGCTCTGTGCCCCGGTCGGACCGTCAAAAATGGATACTGCCCGCGTTGGACAGCCCCCCCACAAATACAAGGCGTCCCTTGGACTGACGACCTCTCGTTGGCGGGCCCGGCAACCGTTCGTCCGCTGGAAAAGCGAGGCGGCGCGATGCTTTGCAGCCCTCGCGGGAACCTTTTGGTACGGCGGTTGCGTAGTAGTTACAGCACTGATAGGAGATGAGGCACCTCCTGCCGTAACAGAGAAGAGGTTTTTCCACTCAGAGAAGAGGCTCGTATGTGGGGCCGGTCGTGTAGGAGAGGCCATTGAGGCATGAGGCGGAAATCGTCGTCAAGGCATTGGCGTAAAAAGGCTTACGGAACAGAGAACGCCTTTGCCGAACAGGACGACGAGCTCCGGCTTATGTGGCATCATGGGGCGAGCTGGGGACCTTTGGCGACACGGTCCCCGGCTCGCTCCCAAAATGCCAAGGTGTTGCAAAATTGAACACCTGTTGCAAAATTGAACTTCGACGCCAGTCAATCGCTTTCTTCCGTTGAACGGAGCGATTGGCTTTTTTTGTGTTTTTTCCCAACCGACCGAATAGCTCGTCGCTGGCCCAATCGCGGGTTCTTTGTACTTTGTATTCACCCTTTGCATTCACCGGCAGCAACGCCCACGCGGCCAGTTACAGCGGCTACACGGCCGGTCGTGGGCCGAACCCGGCACTTCCTCATTTGATTTGATGACTTGCCCCATTTCATGACTTGCCCAGCCCAATGGGCTTGTTGCACACGAACCGCAGACCACTACCAATCGCTTCGTTCCGGTGCTTGGGCGAATCGTTCGCCGATTCGCCGCTCCGGTCCGTAGAATGCAGAATGGCGACACCACCCGTTCAGCCTCGTTCCGGCATCGGCAGACAATCGCCACGCTTTCCCCAACGACGTGAGGCTTTCATGACCGGTTCTCTCATCTCAGCTAGCCGTCCTCGTTCGAGGCGCCAAACGCTCCTCTCCGCGGCGCTTTGTCTGGCGGTTTCGATGGGCATCACCGCCGGAACCGGGGCCGGCGAAGTATCGCCCAGCTCGCCGGTGCCCACCACCGAACAGCTTGATGATGCCCAGATCGTCGCCAAGGTAAACGAGCTGGTGGCTCGCGCATGGAAGGATGCAGGCGTGCGTCCTTCGCCACAGGCAACCGACGGCGAGTTTCTGCGGCGCATATTTCTCGACGTGGTTGGCCGCATTCCGTCGATCGACGAAGCCTCGTCGTACTTGAACGAGCGCGGAAAACAGCGCAAGGCGGCCCTGGTCGATCGTCTGCTGGGCGATCAGTACGTGATCGACTACGGCAATTTCTGGGGCACGATCTGGACCAACCTGCTCATCGGTCGCACCGGCGGGCAGAATCCCCGCAGCCTGGTGAATCGTGACGGCATGTCTCAATATCTGCGACGGTCGTTCTACCGCAACAAGCCGTACGATCGCATGGTGTACGAGCTTCTCACGGCTACCGGGGTCAATCGTCCTGGCGAAGAAGGGTACAACGGCGCCGTCAACTTTCTGCTAGCACATTTGGACGACAACGCGATTCAGGCCACGGCGCGCACGTCGCGACTGTTTTTGGGCATGCAAGTGCAATGCACGCAATGCCACAACCACCCTTTCAACGACTGGAAACAAAGCCAGTTCTGGCAGCTCAACGCCTTTTTCCGGCAGGCGCGGGCCCTTCGTTCCTTTGCGGGCCGCAACATTGCGAAGGTCGAACTCGTCGATGAAGACTTCGTGAGCCCAAGCCGCGACATGAAAGAGGCCGAGATCTACTACGAAGCGAGAAACGGCCGCATGGCAGTCGCTTATCCGGTGTTTGTCGACGGCACGGCCATCGACCCCAGCGGCTACGTGCGCGAGGTGAACCGGCGTCAGGAGTTGGCTCGCTTGGTCGTCGGGTCCGAGGCCTTTGCCCGCGCGGCCGTGAATCGGATGTGGGCACACTTCTTCGGCTACGGGTTCACCAAGCCGGTGGACGACATGGGGCCCCACAATCCGCCATCGCATCCCGAGTTGCTTGATTTCCTGGCCCGGCAGTTCTCGGCCCACGGCTACGATTTGAAGCGGTTGATTCGCTGGCTCGTGTTGAGCAAGCCCTATGCGTTATCGAGCCGGCAGGGACATCGCAATGAAATCGACGATCCTTCGTCGGGCGAACCGCCACTTTTCAGCCGATTCTATCTCCGCCAAATGAGTCCAGAACAACTGTACGATTCGCTGCTCGTGGCCACTGCGGCGGAGCAGGCAGCACAGGGCAACGAAACACGCAAAGAACAAATGCGTCGCCGCTGGCTGGCGCAGTTCACCATCGCCTTCGGCACCGACGAGAATGATGAAGCCACGGTGTTCAACGGCAGTATTCCTCAGGTGCTGATGATGATGAACGGCGAACTGACAAAAACGGCCACGCGCTGCGAACCGGGCACGTTTCTACATGACGTGGCCATGAGCGACGAGAAACCGAGCGAAAAAATCACCAGGCTTTACATCGCTGCGCTTACCCGGCGACCTTCAACGCAGGAAGTTCGCGCGGCCAACCAGGTTTGGCAGGCCCACCAGGGCGACACGATCGCCGCCCTGCAAGACATTTGGTGGGCGCTGCTCAACAGCAACGAATTCATTTTGATCCATTAACCGAAAAAAGCGGCAAGCGCAGCCTGCGAGCCAACGCTCCGGCTTGCAACCCCGTAAGCACCGCACCATTATTCCTCCTTCGCTCTGGCCACCGCTTCCGTGCCAACATACGGCGGCTGTGACACGGGGTCGGCCAACGCGACCCGGCCGCGGCCATATTTCAGTGAGAAATCGGAAATGAACGCCATGCCACGCTCGACAATCAACCGACGCCACTTCCTGAAGCACCTTGCGGCCACCTCAGCCCTCGCGCCCGCGGCCGCGCACCTGACCGGAGCGATTCGCGCCAACGCTCGCGAATTGGCGAAGAACCATCGTGCGGCCATCTTGCTGTGGATGGGCGGCGGTCCGAGCACCATCGACATTTGGGATTTGAAGCCGGGCACCGCCACCGGCGGCCCTTTCGCGCCGATCAGCACCAGCGGCGACGTGCAGATTTGCGAACACCTGCCCCAACTGGCCAAAGTGATGCACCACCTGGCGGTTGTCCGCTCGATGAGCACGCGCGAAGCCGACCACAACCGAGGGCGTTACTATCTGCACACCGGCTACGTACCGAACCCCAACATCAAGCATCCCAGCTACGGGGCCGTGATCAGCCACGAGTTGGCCGATCAAATCGTGGGCCTTGAAACACCCCCCTTCATTTCAATTGGCGGCAGCAGCGAAGGGCCCGGCTTTTTGGGCATGGCCTACGCACCCTTTGTCGTCGACTCCAACGGTCGAGTTCGCAATCTGGGTTCCGACATGCAGCCGGCGCGCCTGAAAACCCGCCTGCACATGCTGCGCGAAATCGAACAGCGATTCATTACCGAAAAGCGGGGTCTGGCGGCCGAAGATCATGCCAAAGTGCTCGACAAAACGGTGTCGTTGCTGACAACCGATCAAGTGAGCGCGTTTCGCTTCCAGCAAGAACCCGAGGCCGTTCGCGAACGATACGGCAATACTCCGTTCGGCCGCGGATGCCTGATGGCTCGCCGGCTCGTGGAAACCGGCGTGCCGTTCGTCGAGGTGAATTTCGGTGGCTGGGACAATCACCGCGACGTGTTCAACACACTGCAAAACGACAAGTTGCCCGTGCTCGATCAGGCGATGAGTGCCCTGATCGAAGACCTGCAACAGCGAGGTCTGTTGGAAAGCACCGTGGTTCTCTGGATGGGAGAATTCGGTCGCACCCCCCGCATCAATGCCAACACGGGACGCGACCACTGGGCTCGGGCATGGAGCGCCGTGCTGGGCGGTTGCGGCATTCGCGGTGGTATCGCCGTCGGAAAGACGAACGAAGATGGCACCCGCGTGGAAACCGAGCCCTATAGCGCAGAGGACCTGATGGCCACCGTGCTGAAGGCCCTGGGCATCTCGCTGGATGTCACCTATACGAGCAACAACGGTCGCCCGATGAAAATTGCCAACGGCGGACGTGTGATCGAGCCGCTATTCGGATAGCCACCGCCAGCGCGGCCGACGGGCATGCTCAAACGTCGCGAATCGTCGCCCTGCTCTTTTACCTCTGCTTCCTTGCCTCCCGTATCGCAAGCTGCCTTCGGCCTCCGGATGCGCCGCCACAGCCCGCGGGCCTCGCGTGCGGCGATCACCTGACCGACACGGTGGCCAACGCTTCTCGGAAGGTGTCTTCAAAATCGCTTCCAGGCCCGAGATTGCGAGCAGGCGATTCATATCAAGTAGGGCGAAGCAGGCAAATCCTCCTTCGACTGGTCGATGCAGACCGACGACCAGCCGGTCGGCTCGCTCGCGATCGAAGCCGGAATTGGATTTTGAAGACACCTTCTCATTGTCGGTCGAGCAGCTCGGCAATGTGCAGCGCTTCGATACCGATGCCGTGGCGGCGAAGGTAACCGCCGATATTCATCAGGCAACCGGTATCGGTCGACACCACGGCGTCGGCTCCCGTGGCCGCGATTTCCTTGCACTTCTCACCAACCATCGCCCCACTGATCGACGGATAGCGAACGGCAAACGATCCGCCGAAGCCACAGCATTGATCTTGCAAATTGAGTGCGACGAACCTGGCCCCCTCGACGTGGCGGATCAGTTGTTCTACCTCGTCGCGCAATCCCAAGGCTCGCAAGTGACATGCGTAGTGGTGCGTTACGGCCCCCTCGAACCGCGCCCCGACGTCGAGCGTCGTCAAACGATTGACCAGAAAGTCGCAAAGCTCGAATGTTCGCGAAGCCAGCGCCTCGGCGCGACGGTGCCACGGGGCGTCGTCTTCGAACAGGCGCGGAAATTCCACCTTTACCATCGCAGCGCACGAGCCCGAGGGCACCACGATCGCCTCGTAGTGGTCGTCGTCGAAAACCTCGATGGTGTGCCGGGCCTGCTGGCGGGCCAGCTCGAGATAGCCGCTATTGAAAAACGGCTGACCGCAACAGGTTTGCGCTGCCGGAAACTCGATTTCGTGGCCCAATCGGCGCAGCAGCCGCACGGTGGCCTTGCCGGCCGCCGGCCGGATAACATCGCCCAAGCAGGTGATCATGACGGCAAGTCGCATGGCGGTATTCTAAACGGCCCAACACGCCACGGATAGCGACGGCCGCCGACACCGATCCGCCCTCACGATCGTCTCGTGCGGGTCGTCTCGGAGCCCCGACCGTGCATGCCGGGACCACTCGGCAGCCGTACAAATCACACGCTCGCCAACAAACGATCGAGGGCCTTCAACGCCGCAGGAAACGCGACCGGCGCGTCGATCCACGTTTGCCCCCAGTTCAGCAGCACGTCGGCCACGCCCTCCAGGCTTTGTGTTCGACGATCGCCGGAACCGTTGAGGGGTACTCGCCACATTTCCAGCGCCCGTCGGACCGTGTCTTGGTCGAACCAGGCCGCCTCGACCGACTCGGCAGCAAACAAACTCAGGGGCACCATGGCCAGAGGCGCCAGGCGCCGCACTTGCTGCTGGTCGAGCCCCTCGCTGTAGCAAGGCAGGTCGAAATTCAATTGACTGAGCAACCAGCCGAGCCGTACGATTTCTGGCAGGCGATCGTCGGCATTGGCCAGCAGCGCCTCGAAGTGGACGATGTTGTACTGCACAAAGGCCGTGCCACCCCCGCCCGAGATCGGTTGAATCAGCACCACACGCGCCTGCGACGGCAAAAGCTCATCGCCAGCGATTCGCCGCAGGGCCGATAGCATGCCCACGCCTCGTGCCTCCCACTGCTGCTTCAGCGGCGCCGCCCGCAAAGGCAGTTGCTCATCTAAATGCGGCAATTTCTGTGAAAACGCCGTCAGCACGGCCTGGATAGCCCCGGCAAGCTGGCTGTTGTGCATTCGCGAGTGGTCCGGTCCCAGCGTTTTGTTGAGCGCAAGCTGGGCCAGCTCGTAGTGGCCGCCCCGATCCGAGGCCAAGGGCAGCAGGTGTTCGAACAACCGTTCTGCTCCAACCCCGGCCGCTTCGATCGCGTCTTGCAGTTGGCCGACCGGCCCACGGAGATGACGGGCCAGCGAGGAATCGACCAGTACGCCGCCCCGAAGCACGGCCGCCGCAGCGGTCAGCGCGCTGGCTGTCCGATCGGCTTGCCACACCAGCTTCATTGCGGCTTCTCCATGGTTGAACCATCAAACAAAAAAACGCGCCATCGAAAAAACGGAAACTAAGGTGGCCTGGCCACATCGCAACGCTATCTTGCCGCTGCGGAGCACATAGAACTTTCAACTACCCACGCCGCTACCCCATGCCGGCTACCCCGCGTCAAAACCAACCGCAATTCCCGAATGGCCAGGGCGGGTATGACCAAGTTGCCCGAAGAAGGCAAAATACTTTGCCGCAACCTGTTCGTTAACCAGTTCGTTGCAAGAACGGCTAGGCGAACCACGGCACGAACGATTACGATAAGCGGCATGAGCATTCTATACGGTGGCAAAACAACCCGAAGAATCGACGTCCGCTCAACGTGGCGGATCGAAGACGCCAGCGAATTGTACGAAATCGATCGCTGGGGCAAGGGCTATTTCTCTATCGGCCCGCAAGGTCATGTGCTCGTGCATCCCGACAAACGGCCCGACCGATCGATCGATCTGAAGCAACTGGTCGATCGATTGCAGTTGCGCGGCATCGAGCTGCCCATCCTCATTCGCTTTGGCGGCATCCTCGAACATCGACTCAGCGAGCTGAACCGGGCCTTCCAACATGCCATCGACGAGCACGACTACGAGGGTCGCTACTGCTGCGTTTACCCGATCAAAGTCAATCAGCAGCGGCAGGTTGTGGAAGAGGTGCTGCGCTTCGGCCAGCATTATGGTTTCGGGCTCGAGGCCGGTTCGAAACCCGAATTGCTGGCGGTAATCGCCATTGCCCAGCACGATACACCCATCATTTGCAACGGCTTCAAGGACGATGCCTACATCGAAACCGTGATGTTGGCCCACAAGGTGGGGCGCAACATCATTCCCGTCGTCGAGAAATACACTGAGCTGCAATTGATTTTGAAATACGCCCGCAAACTGGGCGTTCGCCCACGCATTGGGGTCCGCGTGAAATTGGCCGCCCGCGGCTCGGGACGCTGGCAAGATTCGGCGGGGTTCCGCTCGAAATTCGGCCTGACGGCCAGCGAAGTGTTGCGAATGCTCGACACACTGAAGCAAGAAGGCATGGCCGATTGCATGCGGCTCATGCACTTTCACCTTGGCAGCCAGGTGACGAACATCCGCCACATCAAAGAGGCTTTGAACGAGGCCGCCCGGTTTTACGTAGAACTGGTCCGCCTTGGCGCGGGGCTCGAATTTCTCGACGTGGGCGGCGGGCTCGGCGTCGACTACGACGGCTCGCAAACCAACTACGAATCGAGCGTCAACTACACACTCGAAGAATACGCCAACGATGTCGTGTTTCACCTGCAACGCGTATGCGACGGTGCGGGCGTGCGGCACCCAACGATCATTTCCGAAAGCGGACGCGCCGTGGTCGCCTACCATAGCGTGCTAGTGTTCAACGTGCTCGGCGTGTCGGCTCAGGGAGAAATGCAAACACCCCGCCTCGAAGATTTGCCCGAGAGCACCGAATCGCCACTGATCGACCTGCTCGATACCTATCGCAACATCACGGTTCGCAATGCGCTGGAAAGCTATCACGATGCCCAACAAGCACTCGATATGGCGCTGAGCCTCTTCAATGGCGGGCACCTATCGCTCGAACAACGCTGCCAGGCCGAAAACCTGTTTTGGGCCATCTGCCACAAACTGCGGCAGATCACTCGGCAGATGGATTACGTGCCCGAAGATTTGCAAGGCCTCGACGCGCAGCTCAGCGACACCTACTTCTGCAACTTTTCGTTGTTCCAATCCATTCCCGATAGTTGGGCCATCAAGCAGTTGTTTCCCGTTATGCCGATCCACCGCCTCTGCGAGCGGCCGACGCGGCAGGCCATATTGGGCGACGTCACCTGCGACTCCGACGGCAAGATGGACCAGTTCATCGATTTACGCGACGTCAAGCGCACACTGCCGCTGCACGTGCCCGGCAACGAGCCCTATTATCTGGCCGTCTTTCTTGTGGGGGCCTACCAGGAAATTCTCGGCGACCTGCACAATCTGTTTGGAGATACGAACGCCGTACACGTGAACATGGACGACGCGGGCGATGTGGTGCTCGAACAGGTGGTGGCCGGCGACACGGTGCGCGAAGTGCTCGATTTCGTGCAATTCGACGCCGAAACGCTCATCCGCGACTTTCGTCGCGACATCGAGCTCGCCGTTCGCAGCGGACGAATCGACGACAGGCAAGCCGGAAGACTACTGCGGTTCTATGAAGAAGGGCTGCGGGGCTATACCTATTTGGCCAATCCCGCACCGACGGCTTTGCCCGACCGCACATGAGGTCGCGCCGCTTCGCCCAAACCGCTTTCTCTGCGTCTGGCTTGCCTGCACTGCTTTGCCGCGCACTTTTTTGCCCGCACGGCCGCCATCGCCATCCATCATGGACAGGTGATTGCCATACCTTGTCAGGCAGGCACGTCGCCATCTGCATGCGGCGAAGTGTGCGCAAGATCAGTCTGCGCATAGATCGATGCGCATAGATGTCAGCACCGCACGTATGCAAGTGTATCCGTATGCAGGTGCATCCGCATGCAGGCGTATCCGTGGCTTCGGCGTGGACGGACGCATCGGCCGGCATGCGTGTTGGCCGCCATGCCGGCGAATAAGCCATACATGCCCACGAATAACGCGAACAAGAAGAACCACGCACGCCGGCATGTGCCCTGCGCAATCGCCCGCTACCGGCTCCACCATTGCCAGAGCCCCAGCAGCAGCGAGAGCAAGACACTCAGCAAAATGCTGGTTGCAATCGGAATGTAAATTCGCACATGGTCCCGTTCGATGACGATATCGCCCGGCAACCGCCCCAAATGCAGAAAACGGCTGGCTAGTTGCCACACCACACCGGCGACAATCAATACGATGCCAATCAGAATCAGCAGTCGGGCAATGGGGTGCATGATGTGCCTTGTGCAACAACGCGTTCCAGAATGCGGACCAGTCGCTTTTCGAAATGAACGGCGGCAAAACGTTCAGCCTGTCGTCTTGCCAATGTCGGTACGAACCGATGCGCGTTTTGTTCGAAGCTGACAATCGCCGCAGCCAGGGCCGCCGAGGTTGGCGTGTTGAAAAACACGCCCGTGCCCGGAGACTCGCGCGAACAAGGCAGCACGGTTTCCGTGGCGCCGCCGCGGCCCAAGGCGATTACCGGCGCACCACACGCCTGAGCTTCGACCGGCACGATACCGAAATCCTCATGACCAGGGAAAAGCAACGCCCGACACCGGCGTAAATGATCACGTATCACTTCTCGCGGTTGCCAACCTAGCATGCAAACCGTGTGCCCGGCCAACCGTTGCAGCCGCCTTCGCTCGGGCCCGCTACCGATGACGATCAACCGCCGACCAAGCTGGTTGCACGCCTGGATCGCCAAATCGAGCCGCTTGTAGGGAACCAGCGCGGAAACGCACAAATAAAAGTCTTCTCGTTCACCCGCTCCGGGCGTGTAGAAGTCGGTATCTACGGGCGGGAAAACCAGTTCGGCCTCGCGACCATAACATTCGGCGATCCGCTGTCGTACCGTTTGGCTGGCAGCAACAAACTGCGTCACCCGGCTGTGTGTCGCAGCATCCCATTGCCGGATGCGATCAAGCAGCAGGTTGCGCGCGGCCGACCACGGCGCACGCACCAGGCGCCCCGCCAGCCCGATCCCGCCTTCCACCGATCCAGGCACGGCGAAATACTCGCCCCGCAAATGCCACACGTAACGCATCGGCGTAAAGCAGTAGCAAACGTGCGGCACACCAGCCGGCGGACGAACGGCCTTGGCCACCGCATGGCTGAAGCTGAGCACCACGTCGACGTCTGCCGGAATGACCAACGACTCGATCGCCCGGGGCATCAAGGGCAACAAGTAACGGTAGTGTCGCTGCGCGCCGGGCAACCGCTGCAAAAAGCTTGTGGTGATCGACGTTTGCTCGATTGTCGGCGATACGCTTCCTCGCCGATGCACGAGTGTGAACAGCCGGGCATCTGGAAACCGCCGGCAAATGCGTTCGAGGCACGTTTCGCCACCCCGCATGCCCGTAAGCCAATCGTGAACAATAGCCAATTTCACCGGTGACGCATCGCCTCCGTGCAAACCAGAAAACAAGAGATTGTCAGCCGGCACATCCAACCATGTAACGTCCGAACGGTTCCCATCCGCTCGATCGATGTCTGTTCGGTTCGCATCGAGCCGGCTCGCGCCCGAGATGCGTCGCCAACAGCCACGGGTCGCATCGGCGTGTTGCGTTCCGAAGATCGTGTCGCACGGCTTGTTGCGCGTCAATACGAAACTGATGATGCGACGACGTTTCCACGGCATCCGTCGACCGTTGCACAGCAGCCGCATCGCCGGATGATCCTGCCCGATCAGCCCAAGGGGGGCCGCTGACGACGGCGCTGAAGAATCTCGTGGACATGCCCTCGACTGTGCCGTAAAGTGGGCGTCCACAATGTCAGGACTGCGATCTTCAAAGGCCGATCGTCAGACATCCGCCGTGCCATTGAAACCGGTGTCGTCGGCGTCCGCGCGTGATTTCGCTGTGGTCGGTCAAAGCTGCTTTTTTGACCGTTTAAGAAACGTTCGGCGGCCCTTGCGAAGAACCGATGAGCGGTGCCTCGCGTTGGTCCGGCAAACACGACCGGACACAATCACAGCCCGCAGTACGCATTGTGTCGGGCAGAAGCCAGGGGCGTGGCTTCTCGGAAGCCAGGGAAAAAGGAAACGCAGGAATGCAAAGATTCGAAACCTTGGAGCGGCGCCTTGCGCTGAGTTGCGAGTCGGGCTGGAGTTTGCAACCAAGTGAAACCGACCCTGGAGCAACCGATTTGGTCTGGTGTGGCACCGAGGGGCTCGATGTTACGTTTTTCCTGCCCACTGTCACGGGCGACGTGCTCATTTTCACGCCGATTGTTGGCGGACTCTTGGACGAGAGCCAGGTCGGCATCGCGATCGGCGTTACAGGACGAATCGTTGCTGAAGGCAAAGGCGGAGCCGACATTCTCGTTGCCGAGTTCATGGCAGACATCGATGTCGATTTGCGCGGCGGCGATGGCGACGATTTGATCTACGGCGGCATGGGCAGCGATGTGCTCCGAGGCGATGACGGCATTGATATTCTGGTGGGCGGAGCGCGAGCCGTCGACGGCAACGACACTCTGTTGGGCGGCGATGGCAAAGACATCTTGCTCGGATGGCTAGGCGACGACCAACTCGACGGCGGCGACGACGACGATGTTCTGATGGCCGGCACGTTGGACACGCCCGACTTGCTCGCTACACTCTCTTCGATCAAGTTCGGATGGATCAACGCCTCAGAGTATGGCTACGCGGTCGCTGCGGTCCAAGCGGTGGGGGGCTTTTTGAGCGACGGAGGACAGAAGGGCATCAACCTCGCGGATCCGCTGGCAACGGGGCTCGAAGCAGCCTGGACCTTTCGAGGCAATGCCGATGATTTGACCGGAAACGGGCACGACGGCACGCTCATCAACGGTCCCGAGTGGGCGCTCGATCCTCAACAAGGCGGCGTGATCGATCTCGACCCAAGCGGCGGGCCACAAAGCGAACAGTACATCTCCGTACCCGACAATCCGGCCTTGAACCGCCAGGACAACTGGAGCGTTTCCATTCTGGTGAAACTCGACGACGACTTCACGGCCCAGCCGCGCACGCTGTTCGTCAAACGATCCAGCGGCCCTGCCGACGAAGGCGGCTGGGCAATCACCTACGGAATCAACGGGGCGGCCAATCACAACCGCTTTCAGGCCACAGAATTCAAAGGGGCCGGCGGCTCAGCTTTTGCCTGGAACACGGAAAGCAGCATCGCTCCCTTTGGCGAAGATGAGTGGACCATGATCACCGTTGTGTTCGCAAACGGTGGGCTGCTCGAGGGCGGTACGACCAGCATCTACATCAATGGCGTTTATGATGTCGATCGTTTGCGCAATGGCGTGATGCTTTGGAACAACGACCTGGCGATCGGCGCCCGGCCACTCAATCCCGGCGCCGCCTGGGACGGGCAACTGGGCGTGGCCTACTTCCACGCGGGCCGCGCGCTCACGGCACAAGAAGCTGCCGAGTTGGCTGCCGATCCCGACCGCCTCATTTTACCGCAAGACCTGCTCTTCGGCGGCGACGGCAACGATTGGTACGCGATGGATAGCGCCGTCGACGAGCTGATCGATCGCGAAGCCGGCGAAGTGGTATGGGATTTGGCCAACTGAGCCGAACAAGATGGCCCGCATACCGCCGCGATGGAGCCGGTCGGGGCATACCGGGCACCAGCCGTGGCAAGCGGCGGCGCGAACGCAGATCATGCCGAAAGCCGACGCCGGAGCCCGGTTGCACGCCAGGCTTATGGGTGTTCGAGAAACGAGGGCACCTCGTCACGCAACCAGGCAGCGATCCGTTCAGCCGCGATGGCGTGCGCCTTGCCGCAGGGGTGATGGTCGGCCGGATGCACCCAGAGCGACTGCGCGTCGTAATCAGCAAACACCGGTGCTAGATCGAGAACCGGCATGCCCGCGTTGCGCACCATTTCGGCCACCTGTTCGTGAATTGCGGTGAACGGATAGGAGCCGAGATTCTCCATCAAAGGATACAGGACAAACGCGACCTGGCATTCGGGCAACTGAGCGAACTGGCCAATCTGATAGGCCAACAGGTCGAGATTCTCTTTGTTGTACCGCGGATCGTAACTGTCTAGATACCACTGAGTCGTTTCCTGCGCGATGCGCCGCATTTCCCACGTGGCACCGAGCAGTTCGACCAGCCGTAGCGAGCCGCTGTACCAGGCCGTGGCGTGGTGTCGCTCGACGTATTCATCGCGGACGTTGATCAAGTCGTTGATGAACGTTTGGCGGGCAATCAGCTCGTCGGTCAGTCGGATATCGTTGGGAATGAAAACGACGAGCACCCTTCGGCTGTGCAACGCCGGCACAAGACGTTGCGTTCGCCACAGCTCCAGCGACGTATCGAACCCCGGACGCGCGGCATTGACCACCTCGACCGACGGTCCGAGTCGCGATTCGAGCTGGCGGAACAACGTGCGGTCTAACGGAACCCCCTCACCATACGCGAACGAATCACCGATCAGCAAAATGCGCAACTTGTCAGCCGACGGCTCGGCCTCGTAGGCCCGATCGCGAATGGCGATGGACTCGTCGCCAACTTGCAACACGCTGTTGTAGTATTCAACGCAAAAGGGCGTTTCGTAAACCTTTTCCAGCGGCAACTCAGTGGGCTGCAACATGGTGGTTTTCAGAATCCAGTGCCCCTCGCGCATGTCAGGCAACGGGCGAAACTCGCCATTCGGGTTGGACGTGTAGCAGTGGTAGTAGACCGGAGCGTCGAGGTTGTTCAGCAACCGCTTGCTGCGTATCGGTTGTGGGCCGACTCCCAGAGCGCGCAGCCCGACCTCCGCGACCACCAGTGCCACAAAAAGCCCGAGCACGATGCTGGCCACACGAAAACCGATTCGGCGCAAGGCGCTTTGTTCACCGGTTGGTCGCCCGGCCTGCGAAGCAAGGGCTTTTCCGCCAACAGACGCTCCATCGGCCGAGCCCCCGCCTGGCTGCTGCGTAGATCGACGGCGTTTCGAAGTTCGTTTTTTTCTACCCATCTTCGTCTTGAAAGTTGTTTTCAATGCCATCGTGGCCAATCAAGCAACCGCTCCGACCGGAGCGGGACGACGCAGTAGCCGATCCCATAACAGAAACGTGCCGGCCACGGTGCGGCCTGTGCTTGTCGGTTATTTTCTGTGCAACGAACTGTCGGTCCGCCCCGGCAGCGTGGGCTCCCTTTTACTCTCTAGGGCTCGCCTAAGCGGCCGACGAGTGGCCGCCGCGACCCCCAAGCATAAACACAATCATAGGTCAGATCGACGGTTGCAAGGGAGCCGGCCGAACCCGTCACCGTCACTTTGCCACGGATTGGCCCGCACACAAGCGGCCCACAGTCAGCACTGCGCAGGTCGCGAAAGATCGCCCAGAAACTTGCGTGTGGTCCGCGTCGCGGCACGATATAATGTACCCTGCCATGGTCAGGTGAAACGTAGCCGCACGGCAAGCTCATCCGGGGCAATCGGGCTGAGCGCCCGCTGGCTGCGGTCTCTCTCGGTACGGACACGCGTCATTGCTGCGGAGTTGGTTCCGCTAGCACATGACGAAGGAGCGAACGGGGAAAGGCACAGCACAACGCCAGATTTTGGCAGAGCGATCGGTCGGCAAAAAACTTAGAGCCAACGGACAAAACGGCAGTGGCGGACAGGCAGACCGCTGTTTCGCTTGCCGTTTATCGGATTTGTCCGGTCGCTCTTACTGTCGCCCGGCCGATGGCCGCGACGGCCGGCTCGTGTTGCACCTCGACTCCGCGATTCCTTGTGGGCCATGAAGACCGAAAATCGACCCGGCAGGGTCTTATCGCGACGCCGCCGCTGGCTGTTTCGAACGATTCTGCTGCTCTTCTTGATACTGCTTGCCGAAGCCACCGGCTACGTTGGCTTGCGGGTGCTCAGGCGCCGCTTTCCGATGGACCCGGTTGCCGAGATCACACCACGGCGGGTCGAGCGATTCTTGCAGCGTCGCTACCATCCGGTTTACGGGTGGGGACCAAACACTCGGATGGGCGACATCAATCGGCAAGGCGCCCGCAGTCGGAGAGAGTACGGCGGCGACCTGCGAGCAACCATCAGTGTTTATGGCGATTCGTACACGTTCGGGCTGAACGTGCCGGTCGAATCGAGTTGGCCGGCACAGCTCGAGCAGCAAATTCATGTGCCCGTCATGAACTTCGCCGTCGACGGATTCGGCACCGATCAGGCGCTGCTTCGTTTGGAAGACAACCACGACCGTGCCCCATCGGCCACCGTGCTGATGTGCCTTCAGGTTGAAAACGTCAACCGTTGCGTGTCTGTGTATCGCGGGTTTTATCAAGCCGGTTTCGCCCCGCCCAAGCCCCGCTTTGTGCTCGATGAAAGTAAGGATAACACCGAGCTGCAAGTGCTCAATCCGTTCGACTCGCCGGCAGCGGTCCGCACGTATCTGCTCGAACAGCCCGAAACGCTCTGGCAACTTTGCGAAACGTATGACCATTGGTATCGAGAACTCGAGTGGCGGGGAAGACCGTGGCGGATCTGTTTTCCGTACTCGTTCCAACTGGCGCTCCGCACGCCCTATGTGGCTCGAAGATTAAAAGTCGCGCTGACCGGTCAACCCCTGCACACGGCAATGTACGCCGATCACGAAGCCTTCGGCGTGCTGCGAGCGATCATCGAACGCTTTCTGCGACTTTCCGACGAAAAACGGTTCACCGGCCTGGTTGTCGTACTGCCTACCTTTCGCGATGTGCACGTCTGTGCCGCAGGCGGAAAGTTGCCCTACCAACCTTTACTGGACTATCTGGACGAAACCGATGTGCCATACGTCGACGTAACGCCCGCCATGGCATCGCACCCAAATCGAGACCAACTGTTCATCGGCGGCGACGGACACTACACAAAACTGGGTGGTGAGATTGTTGCTGAGGTGGTAGCCGATTTTCTCCGAGAGCAAAACGCCTTTCCTCCACCACCGCGGGCTGACATGAAATCGCCATGACACAACATAATGAGAGAATAAGCACCTGGCCTGTCGCTGGCACACGCCCACCATGCCGCACCGCAAACCAGCGGTGTTGCCATGCGGGCCGCATGCGTGCTGGAAACAGGCCGCACCATAACGAGGCGATATCGCGCAGCGACCGACGACATAGCGACGCAATCGGTCGCTGGTCGCACAACGATGTTGATGGCCTCGTATCGACGGGACGAAGGCACACGCTGCCGCAACGGCAGACAGTGCTTATGAAATCGCTCAACTAACGTTTCGAAGAGA
Organism: Planctomycetaceae bacterium; assembly: GCA_015493185.1. GTDB lineage: Bacteria > Planctomycetota > Planctomycetia > Pirellulales > JAEUIK01 > WGDQ01. The sequence continues at coordinate 4,859 of WGDQ01000368.1, read as the reverse complement.
ATTGATCACACGGCGCCCCATTGACGGGCCGGGGCAAACACAAACACTGCACCCAATCGCGTAGCGAGACACGTATCCCATGGCGGCAATTCTTGGCATTTCGGCGTTTTACCACGACTCAGCGGCGGCATTGGTTGTCGATGGAAAAATTGTGGCTGCTGCACAAGAAGAGCGGTTCACACGCAAGAAGCACGACTTCGACTTCCCGCAACACGCGATCGACTATTGTTTGAAAACCGCCGGCCTCGTGCCCGCCGATCTGGATTGGGTCGGGTTTTACGACAAGCCCTTGCTGAAGTTTGAACGATTGCTCGAAACCTACCTGGCCTACGCTCCCGTGGGATTTCGTTCCTTTGTGCGAGCCATGCCGCTTTGGCTGCGCGAGAAACTGCACCTGCCCCGCATCATGCGCAAGGGGCTACCCGGCGTGGCCCGCAAACGGTTTCTGTTCGCCGAACACCATGAATCGCACGCGGCGAGCGCCTTTTTCCCCTCGCCTTTTGAAGAAGCGGCCGTGCTCACGCTCGACGGCGTGGGCGAATGGGCTACGGCCAGCTTCGGCACGGGGCAAGGCAACCGCATTCGTTTGACCCACGAACTGCGTTTTCCGCACTCCCTTGGTCTGCTTTACTCCGCCTTTACCTACTACACAGGATTCCGCGTCAATAGCGGTGAATACAAGGTGATGGGGCTGGCACCGTACGGTGAGCCGAAATACGCCGATTTGATCCGCGATAAGCTGCTCGATCTGAAAGAAGACGGCTCGTTCCGCATGGACATGTCGTACTTCAACTACTGCCAGGGGCTAACGATGACCTCCGCGAAGTTTCACCGTCTGTTCGGCGGACCGCCCCGGCAACCAGAATCGCCGATCACGCAGCGCGAAATGGACCTGGCCGCTTCGGTTCAAGCCGTGACCGAAGAGATCATGCTTCGCGCAGCGCGGCACGTGCATCGTGTGACCGGAATGAAGCACCTCTGCCTGGCCGGCGGTGTGGCGCTCAACTGCGTTGGAAACGGACGCATTTTGCGAGAAGGGCCGTTCGAACAAATCTGGATCCAGCCCGCAGCCGGCGATGCCGGTGGCGCCCTGGGCGTGGCGCTTCTGATCCATCACCAGTTGCTGGATCAGCCGCGAGTCCCACATCCGGACGACGCGCAGCAAGGATCTCTGCTCGGTCCCGAATTCACAGATGCGGAGATCGAAAAGTTCCTCGATTCGGTCGGCGCGGTTTACACGCGATATCCGGACGACGAGGCCCTTTGCGACGCGGTGGCCGACCTGCTTGCCAATGAAAACGTGGTCGGCTGGTTTCAGTCGCGCATGGAGTTCGGCCCCCGTGCCTTAGGCGCCCGCAGCATTTTGGGCGATGCTCGCAGCCGGTCGATGCAGTCGGTCATGAACCTGAAAATCAAGTTTCGCGAGTCGTTCCGGCCTTTCGCGCCATCGGTTTTACGCGATCGGGCAGCGTCGTACTTCGAGCTGCGCAACGGGGAAGAAAGCCCCTATATGCTGCTTGTGGCTCCTGTAAGTCAGCAACGCCGCATCGAGTCGAACGGCGAAGCCCGGGGATTCGACAAGCTGAAGATTCCTCGCAGCGATGTGCCCGCCATCACGCACGTCGACTACTCGGCCCGCGTGCAAACGGTCGATCCCGAGCGTCATGGGCGTTATCACCGTCTGCTCTCCACCTTCGAGCGCAAAACCGGCTGCCCGGTCGTCATCAACACCAGCTTCAATATCCGCGGCGAGCCGATCGTTTGCACCCCGGCCGACGCGTATCGCTGCTTCATGGCAACCAACATGGATGCCTTGGTGCTAGAGCATTGCGTTCTGCGCAAATGCGATCAGCCCGAGTCGCAACAGATTGACGTGGAACAGTACAAATCGCAATTCGCCTTGGACTAGCATCTCACTGAAGAAATTCATCCTGGTTCGCTTCTCCTCAAACGCACAAAAACCGTGATGAAAACGTTAAGAATCAGCGGACAAAACGCGTCTGAACAGTCGAGGCAAGCAGTTTTTCCTCAAGAATTAGAGGTTCTGTCCGTTCGCTCTAAAAAACGGGCACGCGACAGCACTCCACCCAACGGACGAACCATTTGACGGGAACATCGAATCATGGCGTTGGTGAAAATCGACTGGAAACCCGATCGATCGACACTGCGAGAATTCTCGGAGTGGTGGCTCTTCTTCGTCGGCATGGTAGCCGCGCCGATGGCGTACTTTCGCGCCGAGCACAGCGGCCATCCGGCTTGGCAAACAACGGCTTACGTGCTGTGGTGTCTGGCCGTTGGCGGACGCCTCGTCGGGGCACTGCGGCCCGAGTGGCTACGCCCGCTTTATGTGGGCATGTCGCTCGTGGCCTTTCCGATCGGTTGGGTAATTTCACACCTGGCGATGGCGATTTTGTATTATGGAATTTTCACGCCCGTGGGTCTGTTTTTCCGCTTGATCGGGCGCGACCCCTTACAGCGTCGTTTCGATCCGCAGGCCACGAGCTACTGGGAGCCTCGTAAAACAGACACGCGGCTCGAACGATACTTTCGGCAATTCTGACAATCGGCATGTCGCAGCCGTGTCCGACACGGACGGGAGGGGCAATTGGGTCGGTTTTTCGACAGCCTATCCGTAGGTACGTGCGTGCTTGAACAACCAAGAAAGCGGGCGATCGGTTTCGCCCCCTGTGGCCGCAACGTTTGGTGATCGGCAATGGCTGATCCAGTCGCTCGCGCCGGGAAGCCAAACAAATGAATGAATAGGTAGCGTGCGTTGTCGGCAAACATCGGTCGAAACGTTCATTTCTGCTGCACGGCCGTCGTCGATGTCTGCCGGCGTTCCCCGATGTCAACACAACAGACTCTGTAAGAACCATGCACTCGCAACACGACAGGGACATCCGCTCGATGAACGATCCATCCTCTCAGAAGGGCCTTGACCAGCTTTCCGACGAAGCAGAGCTCGGTATCGTCACCGAATTCATCGAGTTCTTGAAATACAACAAGAAGTGGTGGTTGCTGCCGATATTGTTGGTCATGGCAGTGGTCGGCGCCGTGGCACTGATATCTGGCACCGGCGTAGCCCCGTTCATTTACACGCTGTTTTAACGGCCGGTTGAAAAAAACTCGTTCCGGCTGCGAGCCGTCGGGAACTGGTTGGTTCTGCGTCGCCGAGTCGCAACGCGCTTCTCGGCAAACCCGCCCGTGAGGGTCGCGGACCTGACGAGTTTTGCTGCCATCGTGCCGACGGACATTTTTTTTCGACGAACCGGCGCGGCGGGCCACTGTTCCCGTGTCCGGACAAACCGGAAGACGCCGAAGCGCCGATAGTGCCTTCGCCTCGCGGGCACCGCGCCAACGGGCCCGCGCCGAGGCACTATGTATCGCGCGATTCAACGTCCGGTGGTCGCGCCGCCTATTGTTCGAAGACAAACACGTTTCGCATCAGCCTCAGCGGTCGCCGGGCAAGATCGCTGTTCCGGCGCTGCCCGACAAACGCTTGGCACCGGCATCGGCGCCCGCGTGACGATCTGCGAACGCACCTGTCATGCGGCAGGGGCCGCTGCCTGGTTGGGCACGTCGGCACACTTCGCACCCAAGATGAGTTGGCGGTCCTATGGCACTTCCGCAGCTCTCGATTCTGGTACCTTGTTTCAACGAAGCGGCCAACTTGCCCGAGCTGGTCCGCCGACTGCGCGCGACCCTGCGGCAAATGGAAGTCGTGGGCGAAATCTTGCTCGTTGACGACGGCAGCACAGACGAAACGGCTCGCGTCGTTGCCGAGCTAGCCGACCAATTCCACGACGTTCGCGGGCTGCGACACGCGGCGAATCGCGGGCTGTTCGCGGCCTGGCAAACCGCGCTGCGCGAGGCGCAGGGCCGCTATGTGGCCGTGATCGACGCCGACCTGCAATATCAGCCCGAAGATGTGGCCTCGCTGTGGGACCACCTGCACTGGACCCACTGCGACATCGCGCAGGGAGCACGCGTGAATGTCTGGGAGGCCGGATCGCTACGTTTCTGGCTCAGCCGTGGACTGAATGCCCTGCTGAACCTCGTCTTTCGTATGTCGCTGCACGACAACAAATCGGGCTTCTTCCTCACGCGTCGCGAAGTGGCCCAAGAGATGTTGAGCTATGGCGAACGCTACTTTTACCCGCAAACGTTCGTCATGGTATCGGCCCACGCGCGAGGCTTCTCGATCGGCGAAGTGCGCACGGTTTTCGCCCGACGCGAGCAAGGGCAATCGTTCATTCGCCCGGTGCCCATCAAAACCGTGGCGTTGTCGCTTGTCGATATTGCCCGCGCCTTGCCAGAGTTTCGCTGGCGGGGTCCACGGCGAACCGACCTTCGGCAGCACGTTGCCCGCTTCCGGCCGGCCCCCCAAACGAAAACGCTTTCTACGTCGTGCCGGAGAAAACTGGCTCGCTACGCCGCATGCATGCCGCTGCACCACTGGATGATCACCAGCGATGCGGTCCAAGACTTCGACGACCTGGAACAAACCCAGTGGCTCGCTCCCGAGGCGATCGAAGCATTGCAAAACGAGCGGTTGAGGCAGCTCGTGCAACATGCGTATCGCCACTCGCGCTTCTACCGACGGCGCATGGACGAAGCCGGCATTCGTCCTGAACAAGTACAATCGATCGCCGATTTGGCTGCGTTGCCGCCACTGACCAAAGACGACATCCGCCGCAATCTCTATATCGGGCTACTGGCCGATAACGCACGTATCGGCGACCTTTACCCCATCAAAACCAGCGGTTCGACCGGCGAACCGCTGTCGATTTACGTCGACCGCCAACAATTGAACATGCGATGGGCAACCACGCTGCGCGCCCACCTGTGGACAGGCTACT
>WGDQ01000367.1 GCA_015493185.1 Planctomycetaceae bacterium | reverse complement strand
CTTCTAAGCTATCAGGGCCGATCAACAGAAGCTCGGCCGTGTCGGCCGTTCGCGAAGCAATCACCACATCTTCGCGAATCACGTACTTCTCCAGATGTGTCTGAATTCGACTTTCTTGGTTGGGCACTGCTTCTAAAAGAAGCCTTTGGCCTTGATGTAAAACGATGATGTGCCCCAACGTTTTTCCTTGAACGCTTGTCAAAAAAGCTTCGCAGATGTCTCCGGTCTGCAACCGCCGGACATCGTTGGTGCAAAAGTTGTTCAGAAAGGCAGCTCGGTCGTTTCCAGAAAGCTCGATGCGCGAACGGCCTGTTACGTCGGCCAGGGCAGCTCCGTTGTGAAACGCACGATACTCCACCGCGACATCGGCAGAATCCGCTGCATTATTCGAAGCGTTGCTCAACCGCATGCCGCGGTTGCGGACTGCCGTTCGTAGAGGGGCACCAGAAAGGTCGGTTTGGCCGGTCACCAGATTTTGTCCTCTCAAGAACCAACAAGCAGTCACGGAGCAGAACCAAGTTGCTACCGACTCGACTACGACAACGGGAGTGCCCCAGACCGCTGCTCACCATCGGATATTTGGCAACTTTTGCTGAAACACGTCACCAATCAGCGCACGCGAGCTTTCCGGATGCCAACAACGCATTTGGCTCTTCTAGCTTTGGTCCGAAACGCCACCGGCCGCCACGCTAACAATCACATGCTGCGCGTCTTCCAGCAGAATATACGACTCGCTTCGTGCTGCCAGCCGAGCGATGTCTGACGGTTGCTCAACATGCACCATGCCCAGGTCTTCTACGGTTGTTTCATCCAACCAACTGATCAAGTAAACACGAGCCTGTTCCAGCGCATTGGCCAGTTGGATTGCCGGCAGCACATCTTCCGCGCAACGGGAACGAATATGCCGCAATGCCTGCTGCAAATCGTCTGCTCGGCCTATCTCTTGCAACGACTCCGTAGGTGGCTCCTCGATTTCGGTACAGAGCACAATAGCTCCACCATCGTCAACCAAGCGGCTGGCCACAGCCAGCGACCGTCCTACGGCAGACCAAGGATTGATGGTCTCGTGATTCGGCACGGCCGCGACAACCAGGCTGGCTCGCTGGGGAGCAGAAAAACGCCATGCGGCGTTGCAGATTTGCTGCGATCTTTTCGCTACGTGCCGGCTTTCCCCGGCCAGGATCTGCAATACCTGGCCGTTGCCGGCAGGAACGATCTGTATTGTAAAAATTGCTCCCAGCAGCCAACCGGCCCGGTCGGCCTCATGCACCGAGTCATCACGACGCGCCCCGTTTCGGCCGTGGCTCCAACGGTGCAGAAATTCCTGCCGGCATGCGGCGTCGGAAAAAGTGGGATAAAGGCAACCGTAAATTCCGTTGTATCCGACCGCGTTGTCGTCCCGTACGCACCCCAATGGCAGAACAACATCGGCATCGAACAAATGGCGGCTTACGTAAATCGGACGGCCTCGCTCGTCCAGTGCCAAATGACATAGCTGCGAACGGTTCGATGGATCGTGAACGCAAACTCGCACTTCATCTGCCAGGTTGGCGGGCAGAGCCCCTATCAAGCAGCGTGGCAACTCAGGCGTTTCCGATGGGCAAAGTAGTTTGATGTCGGCCGGCTGTATGCCTGTTTCAACGAGCACCGCGACTAACGAGGCAACAAGCTCGCCGACGCACGGGATTCCTTGATCCACAGCCACGACGACTCGGTCGCCGGGTGTCACTACACGATCAAGCGGCGGAAAGTCGAGTGGGGCAGCCAACGCCGCCGCCATGGCCGCGGATGGGTCGTCCAAACAACGGTCCGTGGGCGCCCCAAAACGAGCCAACAAACGTTGAGGCTCTAAATCGAGTTTCAACACCGAGTCGGTGCCATATTTCAACACAGGCATAGCGAATCGCCAAACAAGCGAACCTAGGTAAGCGAGGGCCCCCCTCGCCGCATTGTCCGAATCATATTCCCCGTTTCGCCAAACGGTCAAGGAGCGCTGTTTACCCAAACCGTCATCCTATTAATAATGCCTCGCCCGCAAACCTCAGGCGGCCCAACAATCGACCGCGATCGACTGGACCAGTGGTCAGTACCACAGAGTCGGATCCTAGTCGGTCTCCTGAACGCCGTCCCAATTTTCGACCCTTCGTTCCGATAGCAGACCGACCGAATCCTGATCTGCAAAAGATATCTCTTTTATAGTCAAGCGCAACAGCATGTGACGGGAACTGCCGGATTATAAAAAGCGCGGCGTTTCACGCCGGCCGATGTGCAAGCAACACGCGAGGTGAAAGGATGCATCCAGCGCCAAGGACGAATTGTCCCGTGAGTTTCGCGAATTCAGGCTCTACACGACAGCCGTTTTATAGCTTGCCGCGCAACGGTGTTGTTCGCCGATGGTTGCTCGGCTGCTTGTGCATTTTGGGACTGCTGTTCAACGTGGGCTGCAACCAAAGCGAGCCGAGCGCCGACGCACCGGATTCCGGTGATACCACAGCGTCGGGCGTCAGAACGTTGAGCTACGGGCCCGGCGAAAAACCTGACGCAATGCGTTTGTTGCGCGACATGGCTGCCGCATACCGTGAAGCGCCGGCCTACGCCGACCAAGGCCGCATCTTCTTGAAATTTGAGCGCGGGACTGAAAAGATCGACGAATCGGCCGATTTTTCGCTGCTTTGGAAACGCCCGAACAAAATCCACATCGATTGCTACCAAGCGCACGTCGTATGCGATGGACAGTTGCTGCGTGCGACCATAGACGACTTACCAGACCAGGTTCTGTCCGTCAGCGCACCCGCTCAGTTGACGATCACCGACCTTTTCCAAGACCCCGTGTTGGCCGGTGTGTTGATGGGCGGAATTGCCGGCACCATGCCGCAGCTCGGGCTTTTGCTGGCCGACGACCCGCTTTCGGGCATCTTGGCCGGTGCCGAACCACCCGAACTGCTCGAGCCGCAATCGCTTGACGACCATCCCTGCCATCGTGTTTTGCTCAAACGACCCGATGGCCAACTGGTTCTCTGGATCGATCAGCAAACCCACGCACTGCGACGAATCGATTACCCGATCGACGATTTACGGAAACAGCTCGGGGACCGGCCGCGGGTTGCAGGCCTACGACTTTGGGCCGAGTTCTCCAACGCGCGGCTCGATGATGATATTCAAGAATCGGCTTTCCGGTTCGCGCCGCCGGCCGAAGTCCGTTTGGTGCAGCGATTCGAAGTGCAATCTGTCCGGCCACCGGAACCACCCGCGCCTTCTGTTTTGCTAGGCAAGACAATCGACCCGTTCACTTTCGTCACGCTTGATGACCGAAACGTGGCACGCGATGATCTGCATGGCAAGGTGGTTGTGCTCGACTTCTGGGCTACATGGTGCAGCCCCTGCCGCAAAAGCTTGCCACAACTACAACAGGTTTACGAACAATTCCGCGATCGAGAGAATGTGTTGTTTTACGCTGTTTCGATTGACGATCCGAGCGTGAAAAACGAAGAACTGCGCGCCGTACTCGACGAACTCGGCGTCACCATACCCGTGCTACGCGACCCGTCGCAGGCTGCCCGAAACGTCTTTCACGTCGAGGGCATCCCCAACTTATTCGTACTCGGTCCTGCCGGGCTGGTCGAAGACTACGAAGTGGGCGTCAACCCGCAACTGGCACAGGACTTGCCACGTCGAATCGAGCGTCTACTGTCTGGAGAATCGATTTTCGCCGAGACGATTGCCCGCTACGAAAAACAACGCGCCGACTACGAGCGATCGAAGCAACAACAAAGCGACGAGTCTCGCATCCAACGGGTAGAGCGGGCTCAAATCGCCGAGCGAACTACGCCGCAACATTTGGCCCTAACATCGCTCTGGCAATGCCGCGAAATCTCCAAGCCCGGCAACTTGCTACTTCTGGAGAATCAAGGGACCGATAGCTCGGCCGAACCCGCTATCTACGTGTTAGACGGCTGGAGACGTGTCGTTCAACTCGACGGGCAAGGCAAAATCGTCAAATCCTACGACCTCGACATTCCTAGCAACGCCGTTGTCAGTTCGCTGCACGCAGGCAGGGGCATCGATGGCGAGGTTTATTTTGTCGGCACGGCGAGCACGCAGCCCCAAGTGCACGTGTTTCGCGCAGACTGGAGCCGAGCTTTCAGCTTTCCTGAGAGTGAAAATGCGGAAATCGCACAAGCTGCTGTGGCCGATTTAGATGGTGACGACATAGACGAACTATACATCGCGTACTGGGGACATCGAGGCGTCGAACGAGTCGCCCCCACCGGAAAGCCCGTGTGGCGATACAAAGACCTAGAAAACGTTTTTTCCATCGCGCCATCGTTTTTCGGCAATGACACAGAACTATTGTGCGCCAACTCACGAGGCAATCTTGTCGCGATCGATGCTTCCGGCAATCGCTCGCGCGAGATCAGCGTTTCGAGCCGCTTTATCCGCGCTGTTTATTCGGCGGACCTCGACGGCGATGGTCGTTGCGAATTATGTGGCCTGTCGCCCACGGCTGCGGGAAACGACGTTGCGGTGGGCATTTCTCCCGATGGGGCGCTGCTGTGGAGCCAAGAGCTACCCCCCGGCTTGCACCAACAACCGATCGAGCCGGTTTGTGCCGCGTTTTGGCCGTTGAGCGACCAGGCATACTGGCTGCTGGCTGGAGCCGACGGCTCGATCCACTTCATTGGCGCAGATGGCACTCTGGTCGATCGCTTCCACTATGGGGTCGAGCTCACGGGCCTTTCCGCCACCGTGTGGAACAACCAAGCCATGCTACTGGTTGCCACAACAGAAGGCGTTGACGCATGGAAGGTAGAACGCCGCTGATCCACCCACGGTCGGCATTTGCAACGCATTACGAGAGTCCTCCACTGGAACTGACCGCCCCTGGGCTCTCATAGCGAGAGAAGTGGCAATAGCCACACCACTGCGCTGCCTTGCCCCCGCTTGCTCTTTTCTGCTTCACACGATGCTGCGAGGTTGCCGCCGGTGCGTTGCCGTCGCGAAAGGCGTAGCAGCGCGCCGATGGCTCTCATCATACGTCCAAAACACTGGCATGGCTTGGTTCAGGTCAATCGGATGATGAGCTCACCCGCGGAGTGTCCACGAGCGAGACGCCAGCCGCCTTGGCTGCGACCTTGGCGACTGAAGCAAAATCCTCTTTCCCGAATCCCTGACGCACGGCGGCCACATACTGCTGCAAAACCTCAGCACCGACACCAAGCGGCACATCGAGCGATTCAGCCAGCCGCGTCGCCAGTGTCACGTCTTTTCGCATCAAGTCCGTCGTGAATCCTGGCTCATAGCGATCGGCGAGAATAAATTTCTTGCCGCGAGCCTCGAGCAGAGTTGAGCCTGCACTCGAAACAGAAAGCACCTCGAATAGTTTCTCCAAATCAAGTCCAGCGGCCCGCCCCAGCGCGAACCCTTCGCCTATGAGAGCCATGATTCCCGCACCGATCAGTTGGTTCACAAGCTTGGTCGTCTGGCCCGCACCAAGTGGCCCCATGTGAAAGATTTTATCGCCCAGAGTTTTCAGCAGCGGTTCGGCCTTGAGAAAATCGTTCTTCTCTCCGCCCACCATGATGCTGAGCGTCGCCTCTTTTGCCCCCCACGGACCGCCTGAAACGGGTGCATCGAGAACCGACATGCCACGTGTCCTCAGGTTTGCGGCCACTTCACGAATTGTGTCGGGGCCGATTGTGCTCATATCGATCAGCATCTTGCCTTCGCTCGCCCCGTGCAGCAGCCCTTGTGATCCAAGCGCCACCTCACGAACCTGCTCGTCTGCCGTCACGATGGTGATCACGGCATCGCTTTGCTCAGCAAGCTTGGCGGGCGACTGAACCCGCCGACCTCCGAGCGACTGGAAACGTTCGGCCACGTCATCGCGCCGGCAAAAAAACACGAGGTCGTACCCGGCGCGTAGCAGGTTCTCTGCCATCGGTGCACCCATGTTGCCCAGGCCGATAAACCCAATCGTCTGCATCGAACACGTCTCCAAAATGTGATGTATGGTGCGTCGTCCGTATTTCCGCTCTTCGCGTCTTCCTCATTCGATATCGGGTTTCGTGCCTCGGCGTTTGCGTGCATCGTACTGGTACACGGCAAAGCGATACAAACACCGATGCGGCCACCGACTCGAAACGAACTCCCTAGAACATAGCGTGTGCGCAGAAACAACGCTTCCGCGCATTTAACGATCGAAGCAACTCACCGCACACGGCTCTTCTTTCTGCGCGAGGCGGGCTTTTAGAACGCGGGATTCCGCGACTGCTTCCCCACACCGGCTAGGGTTTGCTATTGTGTGTATGGTGCGTGCGGGCATGGCAACAGTCAATGCGAACGCAAAGCGTTTGGTCGTGCTCGCCACCTTTCTTCGTATTCGTGCCGTCGCGTCGAAACTCACGAGAGGGATCCGAAAACCATGCAAATCACGCCTGACGACATGATCACGTGGTGTCGTTCACTGTTGACTGCCGGCCAGAAAAACGACGTGCCACCGCTGGAACAGCAAATCGCAGAAGTCCCTCAGCTCGACAGTCTTGCCGATGTTCCATCGGGAACGGTCGTTCTGGTACGAGGCGATGTGGACGCGAAGCCCGGAGCCGAAGTCGGGCAGGGCGACATTCGGCTGCGGTCGATGCTGGAAACGCTTCGCTTCGGACAACAGCGCGGCTGGGTCCAGGTAATCTTCGGCCACATCGGCCGCAAACCCGAAGGAACACTGGCCAAGGTACGCGACCGGCTTCAGCAGTTGCTTGATCGCCCAATCGAGTGGATTGAAGATTGGTTAGACGAAGAAACGCTCACAATTCGTTCTGATGCGTCGCGCCGCATCAGCTCTGCATCGGCCGGAAGTTTTATTTTGCTCGAGAATACTCGCAGGTATGCGATCGAACGCGCTTTGTGGAAGGCCACACCCGATGAGCTGCCCGCACTCGCCACACGCCTGACGTCGCTCGCCAATCAGATGGCCGAGCAAATCGGCGAGGTTTACGTCCACGAGGCCTTTTCGGCGGGCAGCTTGGATGCCAGCAGCACGATCGTGCCCGCCACGATGCGGCGAGTGGCCATGGGACGCTACGAATACGGGCAGTTCAGTGGACCGCTTAGGCAGTGCCTGAAAACCGAACTTGTCGTCTTCAGCGGGCTGAAGATCGACAAACTCGATGATCTTCAGGCCATGATCGAGCGAGGCAGCATTCGCTGGGTTATTTCTGCTGGCTCGCTTGCCATGGCATTGAAGCGTGCTGTCGCCGAACTCGACGGAGAAGCATTCTGCCTCGGCGTGGCCGAAGACCCGGCTCACGCCGACAAGCCGTATTACATTCCACCCGAGCGAATCGAACAGGCGCGGCGTATCATCGAGCACGGACGCGCCAAAGGCATTCACTTCGTTTTGCCAGTCGATTTTGTCCTAGCTGACGGCACGATTGCCGAACAGCTTTCACCCGGCGATCAGCAACTCGACGTTGGTCCGAAATCGAGCCAGCGTTTCGAGGAAGCCGTTGGCCAATTCATCGAGGAAACCACGTCTCGCCCGGCCAATGATCCAGCGGTTGCCTTTCACAATGGTGTTTTCGGAAAATTCGAGGATCCTCAATTCGAGCAAGGCACCAAGCGGTTCATGCGGCAATTGAAACGCATGAAAGACGCGGGTATCGAAGTGTACGTGGGCGGCGGAGAAGGTGGGGCCGCGTTGGAGAAATACGGCCACCCCGACTGGGTAACACACGTTTTCACCGCGGGCGGCACTGTATTGGCTGCGTTGGGCAACGAGCCAATCCCCTATGTCACCGCGCTTCGCATGGCGTCCTCACGTCAGGTCACGACGTAGGCCACCACCGTTCGTACGCGGCAAGTCAAATGGCAAGAACATGGCCCATTGAATTCGCGATGAGCAACATCTTCCGTACGCCCCATTCGTTGTTCGACAGGACTGGATCCCGCGACCTCAGAACGGGGTCACTCACCCGCGTGGGAACGACCGTCAGCCATGGTCCCATTTAGCGGCTGCCCCATCCCTTCGCTGGCGCGCAGATATTTCCTGCTGCGCGTCTCTCTGCAGCATCTGTCCACGAACTGCTCTCGGGTTCGGATCAAGACGGTCAAGCTACGAAATTCACGCCGTTGATATGCCGAGGGAAAAGAACGCGTATTCTCAGGGCGTTCCTGAACGAAGCAAACGACACACCGCGACCAACTCTTCTGTCGCCCGACGGATTTCCTCTTCAGCGGCCGATTCATGCGCTGCATTCTCCAACCGTGCGGCCCACGGGGTCAATGCATCGAATCCATAGCTTCCGGCAGCCCCCTTCAACTGATGGGCCGTTCGTTCCAATCCGCCCCAGTCGCGGGCTTCAAGGCTCGACAGCAACTGGTCGATGCGGTCGGGAATCTCGTCGACAAACATTTCGACCAACTCACCCAAATCGGGGTCGTCTCCAAACTCTGAGTAAATCGGTTCGGTAAGGGGCGACGCCTGACTCATAAAAAACGTCCTTCAACCTGGAACTGCTTATCGAGAATGCTTGGCCAACCGGGTCAAGTTCCGATAAACCGGTGTCCGACCGCGATCGATTTTTGCTCTCCCTCTCGACACGAAGCGCAGACCACCAGCAGCCGGATATCTCCCGTCCTGCGCAGTGACCATTAGCCTACATGCCAAAGGTAGCGTAGCTTGCTCCGTTCGCTCGCGGGGCCAACGCATCCATTTTTCTTTTTCCTCCCTCGTGTTTGCGTTTATCTCTCCAGGCTCGGCTCGTGCGCCAATGGCACGCTGGCAACGAATCTTCCGATTATCCGAATCCCTCGCGTTGCGCCTCCGTTCAACACCGTTTCAAGCCGTGCATTCGTTTTTTCTCGAGCCGACTATCTCGAAGTCCGTCACTACACAAAACGGAAACCTATTCTTTCTCGAATAGCGGCAGGCATGTTCTCGACGTCGTATCCCACAGGGGACTCGCCAATGGGGCAATTAAGGTCAGGTATCCAGCGAACCATCTTGCACGTCGACGACGACCGTCAGTTAACCGACATCGTCGACGCTCGGCTCACATCGCACGGCTATGAAGTTACGGCGCTGCACGACCCTACCAAAGCAATGGATCGACTCGTTGACGGCGCGTTTCGAGTTGTGCTGCTCGACGTGGCGATGCCGGGACTGCATGGGATGCAACTGCTGCGACAAATCAAAGCGTTCGACGGCGGAATACAGGTGATCATTCTCACCGGACTATTGACAATGACAACCGTTCTCGAATCGATGCGTGCCGGAGCAGAGGCGTGCATTTTCAAGCCTGTTACCGATATCGAACCGTTGCTCGACGCCATCAGCAAATCGTTTGACAAGCTAGACCGCTGGTGGCTGACGCTAGACGAACTATCTCGACGGCGACGCATAGAGAAAGTCTTCATCGAACAAGACTGCTCATCCGCCGCAACCGTAGGAGAGGAATCGTAGTCCCATGGCCGCAGGAAGTCAGGATTCTGTCGAGCTACTGGCTGATTTCGCAGCCGAGGCTGGCGATGCGCTCCATAGTGTGCCAGATGAGTTGCGCGCCTTCCACGAAGATCCAAACAACGCCGACGCAATCAACGCGGTGTTCCGCGCAGTCCATTCAATTAAAGGCAACGCGGGCTTTTTTGGGCTGGTGGCAATCAAAACGTTCGCTCACCGGCTGGAAAACACGCTTGACGACATTCGCAAGCAAAAGGTCGAACTGACCGACGACCTGCTGCGCGAGCTCATAGCCGCCATTGATCGACTCGATGAAATGGTTGCCGGCATCATGGATGCCGATCCCGCAGATCCGCTTTCACCTGAAGATCAGCAGCAGCTCGAGCGGATCACGCAATTGTCCAACAGCGCCCGCGTCGAAGTCGGACGCGAGGAGCGCCTGTTCCTGGCCGTAATGGACCTAGTAGAGCAAATGCGTTCGGCCACCGACTCGGGGTCCAGCCCGAAAATGTGGGCCGATCAGTTTGCCGAGCTGATCGAGGAGTTCCGCCAGGAAGCTTCTGGCGGTGACACGACGGCCACAGATCCGAACGCCGACGCCACGGCACCGGCCACGGAACCAGCCGACTTACGGTTGAAGCAATTCCGAATCGGCGAACGAGACATTACCGAAGATGTTTTGGCGATGCTCGAGCTGTTCGTCGACTTCCAAGCCGGAGAGAGCGGCGACCGGCTAGTAACGCAGTTTTTTGAAACTGCGGAGCGGCTCGCGCCGTTGGCAAAAGATGCCGGCGACAAAGAGTTCAGTGAGGCCCTGCAAAAAGCTGTTTCCGACCTGAAAACGATCGTCAACAGCCCGCTCGATCTCGATGCCACTCTGGTCAGTGTGGCCTGGGACCACATCGCCCCGCATGTGATTCGTCTTCAGGTCGATTCAGACAAGTCGAAGGAAAGCAAAGAAGCGGCCGCCAGCGGTGGAGGGTCGCCCAACAACGAAGCCCGTGGTGCCAAAAACAACGATACCAACCGCGGACGCCCGCGATTGATTCGGGTGCGCGAAGAAAAGCTCGACGAGTTCCTTGAGGATGTGTCGAGCCTATTCATCACGTGCGAGTTGTTCAAAGATCTTCACTCGAGGATGGTTGCTGAAGGGCAGCCTTCACCGCTTTTGGACGAAATGCGTCAGGTGACGCGAAGTTTCTCCGAACAATCGACCGCTCTGCAAAAAAGCCTTGTCGCGCTACGGCAATTGGCCGTCTCCGGGTTGTTCTCCCGCTTCCCGCGTCTAGCGCGTTCAATCGCCTCGCAGTTAGAAAAGCAAGTCGACGTGCAACTCGTCGGCGAAGATACCGAAATCGACAAAGCCCTTGTCGAACAGCTCGATGCGCCGCTAACGCACATGATCCGTAATTCGGTGGACCACGGCATCGAAGCGCCCGACGTCCGGCGCGAGTGCGGCAAGCCAGAAACAGGACGCATTTGGCTCAAAGCCGAAAAAACACGATCGCACGTTGTCATCACAATTCAAGACGATGGAGCAGGCATCGACCCCGCCAAGATGCGGAAAAAAGCAGTTGAAAAAGGCGTGCTCTCCCCAGACGAAGCCGCGGCTCTCAGCGACCATCAGGCCCAAGAACTGATCTTCCATCCTGGTTTCTCCACTGCGGAAAAGGTGTCGGACGTTTCTGGACGTGGCGTCGGCATGGACGTTGTTCGCACGGCTGTCCAGGAACTCAACGGCGAACTCATTCTGCAATCCGAAGTCGGCGTCGGGACGACGTTCCGGATGGAATTTCCTCTTCGCGAGGCGGTGCTCGTCATCGACGGGCTGATGCTCGAACATTGCGGTCAACAATTCATTGTGCCATTCGAACACATTCGCGAGATCGCCGAAGTCGACCCGAAGGGCTTGCAGCGCGTGCAAGATGTGACTGTTGTCAACGTGCGAGGCGAGACCTATCACGCTGTGTCGCTCAGCGAGGTACTCGACCTGCCAGACATGGAACTCGCCCCCGGCCAGCGAGTGCCGGCAGTGCTCGTCGAATGCCGCTTCGGCACGCTCTGCCTGCTGGCCGAGCAACTCTATGGTCATCGCCAGGTTGTGGTGAATGGCCTGCGCACCATTTTCCCTGGTCTCGACAACCTAGCAGGCGTAGCTCCATTGGGCGGCGGTCAGTTGGCCCTAGTGTTGAGCATCACCGACATCATTCGACATCGCAAACAGCAGGCCTAGCTCGGCAACGTGCAGATGTCCTTGGCGCTCCGTGGCACGCTTCGCCGCGTCGCGTGCATACCCGCGTCCTGCCCTCGAATTACCAGCAGGTCCTCAAGCCCCTTTCGGTCCGCAGATGGCGGCCGCACAGAGGCCGAAAGTGTGCGTTCTGTGGCGTGGGAAACTTCGGCCGATCGAATGGTTTTCACCATCGGCATCCGCAACCGGCGTGGCCAATGATCGCGCAAAAACAGTGACCTGCGGGTCGTGTCGCGACCGTACTCGTCGTAGCGTGGTTCGCGCGTTGCGAATCGCATCGTTCGTGGTGATTGTGCGGATCGCTACTCCTAAATCGCCCGAAAATTTCCACCATTTTCACCGACCGAAATAACCGGACGCGCCCCTTGG
>WGDQ01000366.1 GCA_015493185.1 Planctomycetaceae bacterium | reverse complement strand
CCGCATGTCGCGCTCGGGCGGGCCTAATTTTCTCGGCGCCAAGTACGCGCCTTTTGTTGTGTCGGACGATCCGAACAACGATCGCTTTCGCATTCGCGACGTCGCTGTTCCCAAAGATTTGTTGGGAGATCGATTTCGCCGGCGAGCGGACCTGCGGAAATTGGTAGACCGCATGAAGCGTTTGAACGACGAAGCGGCCGGCGATCCCGCAACGACACTGGATGAATACTATCATCAGGGTTATGATCTGGTGATGTCCCGACAGGCTCAGGCGGCGTTTGACATCAGCCGCGAAGATGCCAAAACGCGCGATCGATACGGGCGCAATTCATTTGGGCAGCGGTGTTTGTTGGCGCGGCGGTTGGTCGAAGGCGGGGTGCCTTTCATTACCGTGTATGACGGTGGTTGGGACAGTCACGCCAACATTTTCGGCGGCATGCGAGCACGGCTGCCGGATTGGGATCGAACCGTGGCGGCGCTGATTGACGATTTGGACCAGCGCGGATTGCTCGAATCGACGTTGGTGGTGGCGCTTGGCGAGTTTGGTCGAACGCCCAAGCTTTCGACACTCGCCGGTCAAACGACTCCGGGCCGAGATCATTGGTCCAACGCGATGTCAGTGCTGATGGCCGGCGGCAAGACGCCTGGGGGCACCGTGGTCGGAGCGACCGATCGCAAAGGTTATTCCGCCACCGAGCGGGTGCTGTCGCCGGAAAACTTCGTTTCCACGGTCTATCGAAAACTGGGCATCGATCCCGGCAAGGTTCTTTACACGCCGCAAGGCCGGCCGACGCATCTGGTGAGCGACCCGACGCCGATCCGCGAATTGATGTGATCCGCGCGGTGCGGCAAGCCGGCCTTTCGAAACAAGCATTTGACGCTCGGGTGCGTTTTCGCGGCGACCGCGCCGGCCGCGGTTGGGTTTTTGAAGACCGGTGTTGCGAGCCGCTTGAGCGTGTTAACTGGGGGCTTGCGACATCGGCGCCGCCGGCGCGAAAGCGGCTGCGGAATCGTAGACCTGCCCGCGTTGCGATGAAACGAGCGACCGTTGCCACTGGGCCGCAATCATCAGGCAATTGATGCCGGACCCAATCCCGAGCAGCGCGATGTTTTCGCCGCGGGCGACGTGATCGCGTTCCAGTCCGATGGCCATGGTGATCGGCAGCGCGACCGAACCGGTATTGCCTAGCCATTCGAGGGTCGTGAAGTCGTTGGCCGGATCGAGGGCGAGCGATTCGAGCATCAGTTTCCGATGCACCGCGCCAACCTGATGGCAGAATGTTTTCGACAAATCGTCGTGGGTCCACGCCGCCTCGCTGAGGAATTGTTGAAAAGTTCCCGCCCCGGCGGCGATTCCTTGGTTCATCAATCGTTCGGAATCGGTTTCCATCAGCGGCTGCATTCCGCCGCCGACCGACTCGTCTCGGCCGCTGCGACAAAGATCGTGAAACCGTGTGGTCGCGGTGGCCACGGCGGCGCAAAGCCGGTTGCCGGTCTGGCTGATGCGGCGGTGTGTTAACAGCACGGCGCAGCTGCCCGAGCCGATGGTCAACGAGGCAACCGCTCGCTTGATCTGGTTGCGCGTGAGCGATTCATCTCGATTCAAAGTCGCGATCGTGTTTTCGACCAGTTGCCGGCCCCCTTCGGTACCGACCACGATGCCGGCGTTGATCTGGTTCAGTTCGATCATGTTGGCGATCTGCACCATGCCGTTGAGCAGTCCCAGGCAGGCATTGGAAACGTCGTAGATGACGCAGTCGGTGCGGAGGCCGAGGTGATGGTGCACGGTGCACGCCGTTGCCGGTTCGAGGAAGTCGCGGCAAACACTGCCGTGGACCAAGGCGCCGATCTCTTGGCGATCGATCGAGGCGGCCTCGATCGCTTTCTCCGCGCTTTCCATGCTCTTTTCGCTCGGCAGGGCTTCCGGGCGCCAAAAACGGCGCTGGCGGATTCCTGTCATCAATTCCAGCCGGCCCTCCGGCAGCCGCAATCGCTGGTACAGCGGGCCCAGCCGCTGTTCGATCTCTTGGGAGGTGACGACTGTTTCGGGCAGCGTGTATCCGAACGATTCGATGCAAACGTATTGATATTGCATGCAGGTACCATCGATGGTCGACGTGACACGTGGGAGGGTTCAACATATCCGGCGCGTGCCGGCTCGTAAAGCGGACGCGCTAGCAAAGACGGCTTTCGGCGGCGGCTTGCATCCGGCCGGAAAAACCGACTGCCCCGCGCACGGATCGTCCGGCGCGTGACGCGATGCTATCGGTGAGTGCTTGCACAGAATGTTG
>WGDQ01000365.1 GCA_015493185.1 Planctomycetaceae bacterium | reverse complement strand
TCAGAAGGTTTGGAGTCGGACGTCGGCTGCGATGCCGGCGGCAACGGTGCCGTGCTGTAAACGCCGCGGCACGTTGTCGGACGCGATGGCAAGGTCGTGGCGGGCACGACCGGGCTCGTAGCAAGCACAATCGGGCGTGCCAAGTGTTTGCAAGTGTTGTGATCGTATGCTGACGACCGGGGCAGCTATTCTTCTTGTGTCTATGAGATCTGAGTTTATGGAGCCTGAATCTACGGGGCCTGAATCTACGGGGCCTGAATCGTGGCCTGCGCGATGCATTGCCGCGCGAGACGCTCCGGGTTGGGGGCGGCACCGATGCCGGGCTGTTGCGAGGCGATGATTTGCGGACCCTGGTTGCTTGCGGTGGTAAGTTCCAACTCCGGTTCGGCCAGATCGCATTGGTAGAATCGCCGCGAAGGGAAAATGTCGGCCGGATACTTGAAGTTGTCAAGCGTAGCCAAGGCAAGACAGTGTCGCGCGCCGATGGCGCTTTCCAGCATGCCGCCAACCCAGCAAACAATGCCGGCCTGCTGGCAAAGGTCGTGAATTGCCACGGCGGGCGTGATGCCGCCGACGCGGCCCGGCTTGATGTTCATATAGCGGCAGGCTTGCAGGTCGATGGCTTTTTCGGCACGCAGCACGGAGTTGATGCTTTCGTCCAGACAGATGGGCGTGCGGATTTCGGCCTGCAAGCGGGCGTGGTCGATCAGGTCGTCGTAGGTGAGCGGCTGCTCGATCATTTCCAAGCAGAAGTCGTCGAGGCGGCAAAACAGGTCGAGATCGTCGAAACGATAGTTGGCGTTGCAGTCGATGTGGATGGTTTCGGTTGGAAACGCCTGTCGCACGGCCCGCAGCATTTCGACATCCCAACCGGGCCGGAACTTGAGCTTCACGCGTTGATACCCTTGTGCGAAAGCTTCGCCCATGTCGGCGATCAACTGACCGACCGAATCCATCACGCCGAAGTCGGCGCCAACATCGACCGCATCGCGTGTGGCACCCAGCAGCTTGTGAAGGGGCGTGTTTTGACGGCGGGCCGCCAGATCCCACCAGGCGGTGTCGAGCGCCGCCTTGGCAAAGGGATTGCCCTTGAAGTGGGCCAGGCGTTGTTGCAACTGCTCGCCGCTGGTGATCGACTGGCCGACCAGCGCCGGGGCGAAGTGGCGCTGCAACAGGGCGAACACTCCACCGGCCCATTCTGGGCTGTAGCACGGTGCGGCCAGGGGACTGGCCTCGCCCCAGCCGAAGGCCTCGCCGCTTCGCATGCAGACAAGCACCGACTCGACGACGGCATCTTCGCCGTATGCCGTACGCCACGGTGTCAGCAGTGGCATGGCCACATGATAGAGTTCGATCGTGTCGATTCGCATGGTTTGTGAGCACGCGGTAAGAGAGACGATAACAGTAGGACCAATGCGACCGATGCGGCGGGAACGACAACGCCTCGCTTTTTTTCTGTGTCGGGGATCGTTTGTGGTTTGTGAAGGCCAGTGAAGCCCAGACACGGCCTTTGTGCTAATGGGGCTCGGGGTGATTGTTTTCGGTTGCCGGGCAGTGCGAACCAAAAGGGCCGGTTGGGGAAAGTGGGGCCGCGGCTGCGCGAAGACGAGCGAGATCGAATTTCTTCGTAGTTCGTAGGAAGTTTCTTCGTGAGGGGGCTTTCGTCGGGCGAAAAAAGGCGAGCCGCCCGGGCTCACAGGTCCGACGATTCGCAGGCCGTGGAGTGGGCGGTTGTCGAGGAGGCCGGAGGCGAGCAAGCGGCGCAACGCTGCTGAGTTACTTCGATTGCCTTGAGCAGGCCGCGGGCTTTGTTGAGTGTTTCCTGGTATTCGGCGGCCGGCACGCTATCGGCTACAATGCCGGCGCCTGCCTGTACGTAGGCGCGGTTGTCTTGAACGACAATGGTTCGCAGGGCGATGCAGGTGTCCATGTTGCCACTGAAATCGAAATAGCCGACGGCGCCGGCATAGGGACCGCGGCGGTGCGGTTCCAGTTCGTCGATGATTTCCATGGCCCGCACCTTGGGGGCGCCGGAAACGGTGCCCGCCGGCAAGCACGATCGCAGTGCGTCGAAGGCGTTTTTGTCGGGCAGCAGTTGGCCTTCGACGTTCGACGAAATATGCATGACGTGGCTGTATCGTTCAATGGTCATCACGTCGGTGAGCCGCACCGAGCGATATTTGCACACGCGGCCCACATCGTTGCGGCCCAGGTCGACCAGCATGACGTGTTCGGCCCGTTCTTTGGGATCGGCGAGCAGTTCTTCGGCCAGGCGGCGGTCTTCTTCATCGGTGGCCCCGCGAGGCCGCGTGCCGGCGAGCGGTCGGACGGTGACCACGCCGTCGACGACACGAACCATCACCTCGGGCGAACTGCCCACCAGTGTGACGCCCGGCATGCGCACGTAGAACATGAACGGGCTGGGGTTGATGACTCGCAGCGTGCGATACAACTCGAACGGCGGGGCGTGCAGATCGACTTCGAGCCGCTGGCTGATGACGACCTGAAAGATGTCGCCCGCGTGAATGTAGTCGACGCATTTGGAAACGGCCTGCTCGAACTCAGCCCGAGTGAAATTGGAGCGGAAAGGGATGGTGGGCTGCTGGCTCGTGTCGATGTCGAGCGGCATGAGCCCCTCGAGCGGCCGCTGGAGCTGGGCCACCAGGGCATCGACCCGTTGGCAGGCTCGTTGGTAGGCGGTTTGCACATCGACGCCGGGCTCGTCGAGCCGTGCCATGGCAACCACAAGGATGGTTTTGCTGACGTGATCGAACACGACCATGTGGTCGTAAAATGCGAAAGCCAGATCGGGCAGACCCCGATCGTCGGGCGGGGCGTGAGGCAAACGCTCGACGTAGCGCACGCTGTCGTATGCCGCATAGCCGACCGCACCGCTGCAAAAAGGGGGCAATCCTTCGGGGGCCGCAACACGATATTGTTCGACGTGCCGTCGGAGTTCTTCGATGGGATCGTCGGCGACGAATTCCTGAGTGGCCTGGTCGGTGATGATGCGCACCTGCGGACCCGATGCTTCGAACCGCATGAACGGTTTGGCGGCCAGGAAGCTGTATCGGCCGACTTTTTCGCCACCAACAACGCTCTCGAAAAGGCAGCCGCAACTGTTGGGATCGGTGTCGAGTTTGTGGAACGCAGAGACAGGCGTCAGCGTGTCGCTGATCAGCTTTCGGAAAACCGGCACCATCTGCACGCCACGGGCCAGACGAGAAAAGGTTTCGAAATCAGGAAGGTGTGTCATGACCTGAATCTCAATGAGGCATCTGTGGGGCAGACGTCGCTGTGTGTCGGCTACGAAAGCGAGCGAAAACGAAAGGCAAACGAGGCAAGAACGAAATTAAGAGCATCGCGAGAGAATCAAGGCAGGCAGCCCGCCAGCGGTTGGCTAACGCAAACGGGGCCGATGGCTGGCCGCCGCCGACTGCGGTCTGCGGCGGGTGGAAAGGCGTTTCTGGTCCGATAGGGTTTGCAGCCCCACGGATCCAGCTTAGCCGAGCCGTTTCAGACCGGCAACGCAGGGGCAATTGGCCCGGTTGGAAGCCGCGCGATGTGGCCGCATTGAAGGGTGGCAACCCTGGCAAAAAGTCCGGTTGAAGAAATTGAAAACGACAAGACGAAAAAGGCCGCGCAGCCCCGCCGATGCGGCCGTGCGATGCTGAAAGCAAAAGAGCCGATTCGGTCCAAGGGGGTTCGCTGCAAATGATGGGGGCCGCCACGGATTCGGCCGGGTGAGGTGATGGTGCCGATTGAAGTGCCGTTGTGGTATCGATTGAAGTGCCGTCGTGATGTCGGTCGAAGCGGCGGAATCGCGGCGTCTCGACGGACCGTACGCTGAGGGACGGTCCGCTGACGGACGGTCCGCGAGCCAAGGCATGGTCGGCAAGCAAAAGCGCGGGGAACAAATCGGAGGACAACGGGTAGGAGAAAAAGGACTCGGGCAAATGTCTCGCCCGGCTTTTTTGTCGGAGAGTGCGTAACGAAAAATTCAGAGGTCCAAAGAGAGGAAGGCCGCCGGCGTCTTGAAACCGCAACGGCCGCCGCATTGTAAGAAGATGAGAGGACGACAAGGCGACGAGCGGAATTCTGGAATGCGGCCCACAAAAGTGGATTTGGGGCTGTGGCGCCCACGAATGGGAGGGATCCGGTGTGGCACGGATTATTGGTTGGTATTTGTTCGGTGGTTGCGCGGAAGCGATTGCCTTAAAAATCATGAAGCGCGACGATCGAGGTGGCCGCTTGCCGGAACGTGTGTGCGTTTTGCCGGAACGTGTGTGCGTTGGACCGCCGCGATGCAGCTTGTGGTGTGCCGCCCGGTGGCGCTGGATGGCAGCGGCTGGTTGGAACCCGACCATGACCGGCCGGCGGATGCTTAAGCATCGTTGGTGCTAAGGGTTACGG
>WGDQ01000364.1 GCA_015493185.1 Planctomycetaceae bacterium | reverse complement strand
GCCGGCACATCGGCCGCCTTCGTCGCACTGCGTGCTGAGGGTCAACCATTTTCCCCTTTCCCCGGAACCCTATTTCGTTTCCCGCCCGCAAGTGCGCTACCAGGTTTCCGCGTTTCCGTCAGACAGCTTTTTCCCATCGCAATTCGTCAATCGTTCCGCTGGCTGGGAAGACACCTTCCGAAAGTTCCCACCGCGCGCCGCAGTGTGAACCACAAGGAAACACCGGCGTCTCTCCACGCCCTTGGCTCTTTGTTCGAATCGCGAAAAAGCCCGCCGGGCTGCCCGTTCGAGCCTCAAACTTACCTACCGATTTCACCGAAGACCCCAAAAAAGGAGCCCGCGTCCTGCGGCAAGCCACGTTGGGAAAACACCCCGTGGCTCACCGCCGGGCGCGGGCTTCAAGGCAATGCACGTGGGCGACCTTGCTTCCGCTCAGCGAGCATGAACCGGCCGCCGTCCGGGCCGGCTGGCACGATGCCCGTTCGAGCTGGCCGCTGATAGCACACGCTGTGCTTTGGCCAAATCATTCACACGAATCACGGCCAGCGCGCCCCCTTTGGCAGCGCCCTTCAAACCACTGGCCGAGCAGTAGGCGTAGTCGATCGACAAATGTTCCTCGGCCAGCCGCTGGCAAACGCGGGCAAAGGCACCGGGCTGGTGTGGCACGTCGACTAGCAACACGTCGATCGTATCGAAGGGCACGTTGGCCGCACTCAGCGCCTTCTCAGCGGCCTCAGCATCGTCGGGCACCAGTCGCAATCGTCCCCGTTCGCGCGAATCCATCACCGCCAAGGCCAGCAGGTTCACTTTCGCTTTGCTCAGAGCGTCCAACACCGATGCCATACGCCCCGGCTTATTGACCAACTGGATCGTGATTTGTTTGGCCGTTTGCATGAGCCTTCCCTTTCTGTGCTGCTAGCCACGGAATGAAGAGTATCGAAAACCGCTGCCTTCCCGATCCGCAAACGTCCGTCGATCGAGAAGGACCAAACGCTTGAAGTGCCCCGACCCAACTCGTCGAGCCCGAGGCTGCCGTCCTTGCGCCGTTCGTTGCACGACGCGTGTTCGCATCGTCATTGCGGAATCCCACGAACCCACAAGGCACGGCTTTCTCGAAGCACGATGCGGCGTTCTTCTTTTCCTGCACGTGCATGTTTCCCGCACGTTTCTCCTGAACCTGCGTCCGGGGCCGGATGTGTGCGCACCACCGGCTTGTCGCAGCATGCCGCGCAGGCGATTCTTTGCACGCCGATTGAAGAAGAACGTCGCCCCCGCGCGTGCGGGCGGTCAGCGGCAGAACACCCTCTTCGAGCAAACCGCGCGGGCCTTGGTAAGCTCGCGCGCTGCGAGGGCAGCCATGACGTCGCCATGCCAATGCACCGTCGACATCCGATGCCCAGCGGCCGACGTCGGCAGAAAAACGCACAAGAACCTGTCCGCTAGCCAGATCAGGCATGCCAATCCCGGCATCTTTATCGAGTGCGATGGGAACCGTGCCCCGCCGGCGAACCACAACCAACCGCGCGCCGCGCGCTCGGTCGCTGCCAGTTCGTGCGCAGGCCAGGCGTTTCCCGAAAACTCGCTCTACTATCGATCGTAACGTCTGCGGAAAGTGGTGAAAACGAAAATCCGGCGATACCGCACAAAAGCCGTTTTGAAAAGAACCTCTTTCGTGTTTCATACCCGGGCGGTGCGGCGTCGATACGCCCGCTTTCACCAACGAACGGCCCGCTGACAAAAGCCGTGCCGCTGCCCGCATTTCGAGCAGTTCTCAGCCAACGAAGGGCCTCGGCTTTTCCGAATTGTCGCGTGCCACGGCACAAACAGCGGGCGGAAAGAAATCGCGATTTCTCGGAACTTTTCTATCCCGCGGCGCGACCAATTTCACGAGCGACGGCCGCACCGAACGCCAGCGGCCAAGCGCACATTTTGCCCTATCGGCTCAAGCCAACTTTTCGGTCCGTCTTGTCAAATAACCATTGTTCGACTTCGCATCCGCCACGCTTGCACACCGCTCGTATCGCGCACCCCTTCGCAACGGGCGACCGGCGAGCGTCGTCATGCATTCACCGGCGTTTTTCAGGAGGCCCTTATCATGCGTCGAACCGCAGCCTCGCTTCTTTGTTGCTTGCTGACCCTGTCGGCATCGCTTGCTTTGGCACAGGGGGTGCTCATCTCGTCCGACCGGCACCGACCGATCCCGCTGCCCCGGCCCAAACCGCTGCCGCCCGAGCGGGCCACCTACCGCATCGACGAACTGAAAGTCGAAGCCCGCTTAACCGGTCGCGTGGCGCAGGTGCAGGTGTCTGAGACGTTTCACAACCCGAGCCGCTACACACTCGAAGCAGCGTTCGTTTTTCCCTTGCCGTATGATGGGGCCATCGACCAGATGACGCTGTTGGTCGACGGCCGCGAACTGCCGGGCCGATTGCTGCCTGCCGACGAGGCGGCCGAGTTTTACCAACGCATCGTGCGCAAAAATCGCGACCCAGCGCTGCTCGAGTGGATGGGTCGCGGACTGTTCAAAACCAGTGTCTTTCCAATTCCCGCCGGTGCCAGCCGTACGGTAACGCTGCGATACACGCAAATCTGCCCACAGGATCGGGGCCTCACCGATTTCATCTTTCCTCTCCGCACGGCGCACTACACGGCCGGGCCGCTCGATCGACTGCGGATCGACCTGTCGATCGAGACGAGCCAACCGATCCAAAACGTTTACAGCCCCAGTCACGCCGTCGACATTCGCCGCAATGCCGACACGACGGCCCACGTTTCGTACGAAGCCCGGCACGTCGTGCCGTCAGAAGATTTTCGCCTGCTGTACGATGTGGGCGATCGACCGCTGCGAACTACGCTTTTCAGCTATCGTCCCGACGCTGAGCAAGACGGCTACCTGCTGTTGTTGGCCAGCCCGCCCATCGAGCCGGCCGACGCGACCCCGCAGCCGAAAACGGTGATCTTCGTGGTCGATCGTTCGGGCAGCATGAGCGGCAAAAAGATCGAACAGGCCAAGGCGGCCCTCAAGTTCGTGCTCGGCCGTCTGCGCGAGGGCGACTTGTTCAACATCGTGGCCTACGATTCCGAGGTTGCCAGCTTTGCCGAAGAGGTGCAGCGTTACACCCCACAAACGCAGGCGGCGGCCACGGCCTTTGTCGACGGGCTCTTCGCCGGCGGAAGCACGAACATCGACGCCGCACTGCGCACCGCGCTCTTGCAACTGACCGACTCGCAGCGCCCAAGCTATCTGCTGTTCCTCACCGATGGTTTGCCCACGG
>WGDQ01000363.1 GCA_015493185.1 Planctomycetaceae bacterium | reverse complement strand
TCGGCTGAGCAATCGTCTTCCACGACCGGTAGCGTTTGTCTTCGTTGATCGGCACCACCACCGGGCGATGCGGATCGTAGCTGCCCGAGGAAATCTGTCGCCGCAATGCCTGCTTGAACGTGCGCCGGAAGTGCCTCAGCGACTCGGGCCCCGTGCGCCGGATGCCCGTGTAAACGTTCTTTTCTTCCTCAATGTTCTCGCGGCCCTTCGGCTCGATGCGGGGCAGTTGCAGCTCGTCGCCCAGAATCTCGGCCAGCTCTTCCAGCGAAACGTCGACCTCCAGAATGTGGGCCCCCGGGTCGCTGCCGGCCTGGCCTTTGCCGTCGCCCTGATCGCTACCGCCAATCGGCGTGCCCACCTCGCCATCGCCCTGACCAACCCCGCCCGAGCCGCTCTTGCCGTAGCGAAAGTGGGGCACGTCGAGCTGCGGAATGGGAATGCTCACCAGCTCGCGGCCTTTGCGGCCGATCATTTCGCCGTGCGATACGTACTTCCGCAGGTTTTCGCGGATCTTGCCACGCACGATTTGTTTGAAACGGGTGCGATCCCGTTCGATCTTCATGGCCATGGCTTGTCGGCTTTCCTATCGGTCCGGGCCGTGCCGCTTCGCGCAGCGCAGTGGGCTTCTTGCGCACCGCGGCGGGCGACCGGTTTCGCGTTTCTTCCTCTCCCCTCCACAATCCAGTGCATCACCGCAGCCGCGCTGCCTGCCGGTCACAACACGCGGCGATCCGCGGCCGAACGGCCCGCTCACTCCTTGGCGTCGCCCCGGGCGAAAATGCTGGCCACGTAGTTCAGCACGTCGGTGGCGCTCTCTTCGTTGTAGCCGAAGTCACGAATCAGTCGGGCCTTCACCACGTCGATCTTCGCCTGCGTGTCCGCATCGACCACGTTCGAAATCAACGACGTCAGCTTGATCGTGTCCTTCTGATCCTCGAACAGCTTCAGTTCCAGCGCCCGGTGCAACCGCTCGTTGGTCTTGTAGTCGAACTTGCGGCCGTCGATCGACAACGCACCGATGTAGTTCATAATCTCGCGGCGGAAGTCGTCTTTGCGGCTTTCGGCAATGTCGATCTTTTCCTCGATCGACCGCATCAGCCGCTCGTCCGGTTCCTCGTACTGTCCGGTGAACTTGTTCTTCACTTTTTCGTGCTGCGTGTAGGCCTTTACGTTGTCGATGTAGTTGGCGCACAGCCGTGCCAGCGCGTCTTCGTCGGCGGCAATGGCCCGTTGCACTTCGTTCTTCACGATGTTTTCGTACTCCTCTTTCACCACGCCCAGCAGTTCGCGGTAACGCTGCCGCGTGGCTTCGTCGTTGATGAGGCTGTGGTGTTTCAAACCGGCCTCCAGTTCGTTGAGCACCATGAAGGGGTTGATGCACGTGGCGTCGCTGTGCGCCACCAGTGCGTTGGAAATCTTGTCTTGCACGTAGCGCGGCGAAATACCGTGCATGCCTTCGTTCACCGCCTCTTCGCGCAGCTCCTTCACGTTTTCTTCGGTAAAGCCCGGCAGGCTTTTGCCGTTGTAAAGTTTGAGCTTTTGCAGCAGTGTAAGCCCCGCGTTTTTCGGCTCTTCCAGCCGCGTCAGCACAGCCCACATGGCGGCCATTTCCAGCGTGTGCGGCGCAATGTGTTTGTGAACGCGCTCCGGGTTGTAGTCCCGCTCGTAAATCTTGATCTCTTCCGAAAGCTTCGTGACGTAAGGAATGTCGATTTTCACCGTGCGGTCGCGAAGCGCCTCCATAAACTCGTTATTTTGCAGCCGCCGATATTCCGGCTCGTTCGTATGCCCGAGAATCACCTCGTCGATGTCAGTTTGCGCGAACTTTTTCGGCTTGATCCGATGCTCCTGACTCGCGCCCAACAGGTCGTACAGAAAAGCCACGTCGAGCTTCAACACTTCCACAAACTCAATGATGCCGCGGTTCGCGATGTTGAATTCGCCATCGAAATTGAACGCCCTCGGATCGCTGTCGCTTCCGTATTCCGCGATCTTGCGAAAGTTGATGTCGCCGGTCAGTTCGGTCGAGTCCTGGTTCTTCTCGTCCTTCGGCTGAAACGTGCCGATGCCCACGCGGTCCTTCTCGCTCAGCAAAAGACGTTTCACACGCACGTCTTTCACCACCCGTGTCCAGTCGCCGTTGTATAGGTGCAGCCGCTCGTTGTAGATGTAGCGGGTGAAGGGACAAAGTTCGCCTTCGATCTTCACTCGAAACTCGTCCGGCCCGCGCCCTTCGTTGAGCATCGCCTCGATGTCGCGACGGAACCGCTTGGGAATCAATTGCAGTGGCTCGCCGTTCATCGGGCACCAGTGCACCACTTCCGGGTTGTCGAGCGAAACGAACCCCAACGTGTACAGCGCGCCTTCGTCGGTAGCGCTGTAGCGCTCCAGCCCCTTCTTCAACTGCCGGGCGATCGTGCTCTTGCTGCTTCCCACCGGACCGTGCAACAGCAGCACCCGCCGCTCGATGCCGTAGCCTTTGGCTGCGCTCTTCAGGGCGTTCACGAACGTTTCCAGCGCCTCGTCCAATCCGTAAATGGCATCGTGCCCGTTGCCCCACGGATCGTCGAAAAATTTGTAGTGAACGCGAGGCTCCCGCGCCACTTCGTACCGCTCGACGCCCGCCGAAAGAATCATGTCGTAAACACGCTGATAGGCGTTCCGCGTTACCTCCGGGTGCTGACGAACGATGTCGAGATACTCTTCGAACGTGCCCACCCAGTGTTTCTTGCGAAACTGCTCGATATCCTGCCGCTGACCCACCAGCGAGATGATTTCGTTACCGTTGACCATGTGACCTCACTCCCCCGGAAAAGTTTCCCGGCAATGAAAAAACGGCTCGTGCCTCGATGCAACGATCGTTCAACTGCGGGCTTTCGTGTTTCGTTCAAACAGTGTTTTCAAAAAAATCGGTTCGTTCGAATACAGAGCGTTTCGTTTGGCGCTACAACTTCTCAGGCTTGTTGTCAGGCTTTTCGCACGTGCCACACTCGCGAGCCTCGGTGCCCGAGCGGGTCCACTTCAGCGGGTCCACATGCCGTGGCTTTCGGCTTCACTCAGCCGGCAGCACACGCATCAGCCGACGATCCGCCCCCCATGCACCGCCGGCCGATGCCCCCATCAAAACGGCCCCATCAGCGTCACCGCTCTTTATCACCGCTCTTTAGCGGTGGTCGGGGATCAGCGGCACCGTTTCGATCGGCGCAGGCAGCGATACAGGGCGTTCGGATCGAAGTGAGGTTCCGCCACCGCAAGCAGCTCTGGGCCCCGTTGGAAACGCGCATGCGCGACCCGAAAACGGGATCAAAAAGGGCGAAGGCGGCGACCGCGACGGGCGATGCGAATGCCCGATAGAACAGAGTTGGCAAAGAGCAGTGAGAGGCCGCCTAGATGCTCAGATGCGGAAGACGAGGTGTGTTTTGCCCGCCGCATCGGCGGCGCTGACTTTCTCTCCTCATGCTCAAGTATCGCTCCAACTCCCACCCGCGGCAATATCAACTTGGTCCGCCCCCAGGCACCAACAAATCGCATCGGCACCCGATGTTTTACCGTAACACCATTCAATAAAGAGCCTTACGCCGATCCGGAAAAGTCGACGCGCCCGCAATCGATTCTCCAATTTCCACAATTTCCCGTTGTCTGCCCGTCGGACTTTCATCGCCGACATGCCTCGATCGAGGGGATCGAGCACGCGATTTTTCCACCCCAAAGTGTCCGCAGCCACGACACGCCGGCACCGTGCCTCGGCCCCGGCACCCCCAACTATTCTGCCAGCTCCTCGTAGCGCGGCGGCAGAATCTAAGGCCACAACAAGAGACGAATATATGGACAGAACTTCGTCCATAAATTCCCCCCACACACGGCCACAACGAGCACCGTCGGTCTCGCCGCGCCGGCCATCGTCTACAAAGGCTCACAAAACAGAGCAACAGCAACGCATCGGCCGAGAACCACACAACCGCCGGCGCTAGGTTACCGAGCGCTTGCGCAAAGCGCATCGGTGCGTGGCCAGGGGAAGAGGAGAAGAGCAGAAGGGGAGGGGGGCAGGCCACCACCAAAAGCAAGAAGCCCGGCTCTCTAGATCGCCGCGCCAGCCCGCCAATCGGCGCACGCGTCCGGATTTTCGGCAAGTGCGAATCGCAAGCGCACGTGCCACGGCGTCACATCATGCGAGCAACCGGTTCACGCTGCTGATCAGCCGGTCCATGGCGAAGGGTTTGCGAATATAGTCGTCCACGCCCAGCATTTCGGCATATGCCTTGTGCCGGCTCCCCTCGTTGGCCGTGATCATGATGACCCGAATCGGAACACGCCGCGTGCGACGCAGCTTCTCGAGCACCAGAAAGCCGCTCCGCTTGGGCATCATCATATCGAGAATCACCAGGTCCGGATCTTCCCGTTCCGCCATCGCCAACCCCTGATTGCCATCGCGGGCCACCAAAATCTCGTACCCTTGGGCCTCGAGCGCTACGCGCAGCGACTCGATGATCTCGGGGTCGTCGTCCACGAGCAGAATCCGCTGAGGCTGTTTCTCCTCGCCTTCGTGCTTCTCTGTCATTACGGTCTCGCCTCTTGAGCTTCACGGGAATCGTCGGTCGTGCCGCCGCGGGGCCTTCTTCGCTGGCCTGCCGGCTCTTCCGGCACCGGGTCCAGCATACGAGTGGGTAGCGACGATGCCACAATTGGCAGCGACATTGCCACACAAGTAGCCCAAGCCGCCGCGTATTGCAAGCGCCCGGCACATCCGTCGTCCGGAAGCGTGCCAACTGCCAACCTTACGGCACGTCGCAAACACCCTGCCGGGCCGCTTCGTAAAGCGCCACGGCCACGGCGTTCGATAAATTCAGGCTCCGCACCTCGGGCCGTGTCGGAATTCGCAGGCAGGCCTTTTCGTCGGCGTCGAGCATCCACTGCGGCAAGCCGCTCGACTCGCGGCCGAAAACAAGCACGTCGTCGCGCTGATACTGCACCTTGGTATACGATCGCGATGCCCGCTTGGTGAAAAGCCAACGTCGCCGCTCTCCAAGATGCCGCATCAGGTCATCCCAATCGTCGACCACCTGACAATCGAGTTGCGGCCAATAATCCAAGCCGGCACGGCGCAGGTAGTAATCATCCAGGCGAAACCCCAGCGGGCGCACCAGCCACAGCTTGGCCCCCAGAGCCAGGCACGTTCGCCCAACACTGCCTGTATTGTAAGGAATCTCTGGCTCGAATAGCACCACGTGCAATGCCGGCTTGTAAGTCATCTCACCCCGATCTCGACGGCGCCTCGCTGGAGCAGGCCCCTTGAAAAACTGGCAACAACTTCATCAGGCAAGCTCAGCCGAGAAAGCCGGTGGGCGCGAAAGACGCGCCTCGATCGCCTTCGACCTCATCCTGCAAAGCCTCATCTCGCAAGGCACCTGCAATGGAAGGAACCAAAAATCGGCCGCCGCTCCCACCGCTCTCCCGAAAGCCGTCGGCACGGTCCGCCCCCTGGCACCGCGCAGCCCGCGCGATACGATGGTTTGCACGCACGCCGTTTCCTGCGTGTCCCCCGCCCGGCGGTTGTCGGAAAACCGTCGGCCCCCTCCACGAGCCCCCGACGAGGAGCCGAACATTGAACGAGGAGGACCGCCTCACCCATTATCGCCAGGCGCTGGACTTTGCCCAGCAGCAAGTCGAGCGGCTCGTTGAACGGCACCCCGACTATTTCCCCATTTACACCGTGGACGGTCGTTGGGCCCATAAGGGAGAGCTCTGGACCGACTGGACCGGTGGCTTTCTGGCAGGCATGATGTGGCGCTTTCATCGGGCCACAGCTTCCGACACCTGGCGCAAGCGGGCCGAGCACTACAGCCAACTGCTCGAACATCGGCAGCACGACCGCAACGTGCACGATCTGGGCTTCATCTTTCTCAATACGTATCTCCCTTGGTACGAACACACCGGCGACGAAGCACGAAACAGCGTGCTGGTCCAAGCCGGTCGCACGCTGGCCATGCGGTTTCAGCAGCCCGGCCAGTACCTTTGCTCGTTCATCGGGCCGCACTCGCTGTTCATCGACATTATGATGAACGTGCCGCTGCTGTTTTACGCCGCCGCACAAACCGACGATGCCGCACTGCGTGCCACGGCCGAAGCCCACTGTCGCACCACGGCCCGGTATCTCGTGCGCGACGACGGCTCGACGGCTCACGAGGGGGTGTTCGACCCCGAGACGGGCCGCTTCTTGCGGCAAGACACGCACCAAGGGCTGCGGCCCGACAGCACGTGGGCCCGCGGTTTGGCCTGGTCTCTTTACGGCTTCGGCACCGTCTATCGCTACAGCGGGCTGCCCGAGTTTCTCGAAGTGGCCGAGCGCAACGCCGATTTCTGGATCACGCACCTGCCCGAAGATCGGGTTCCCTACTGGGACTTCGACGCCGATCTCGACGCGCCACCACCTTGGGGAGCCCAGAAAGACAGTTCGGCCGGCGCCATTGCGGCCGGCGGGCTGTGGCAGCTTGCCGGGCTCACCCGTTCGGCCGAACGGGCCTTGGCCTACCGCACCACCGCGCTGGCCATGCTCGATGCCCTGGTCGATCCTGAGTATCTGGCCATCGACACGCCCGGTTGGGAGGGTATCTTGAAACACGGCGTTTACCACACCGCCAAAAACCTGGGCGTCGACGAATCGGTCATGTGGGGCGAATACTTCTTTGTCGAGGCGCTCCAGCGCACGATAGCCGACATCCAGCCTCGCAACCAACCATCCGCATCGCCCGCCCACTAACCGACCCCCAGCAACTCAGCAACTCAGCAACTCAGTAGCTCAGTAGCTCAGTAGCCCACGGTAAAAGCCAATGCGCTGACAACAAGAACCAAGCGCACAACAAGCGTCGCACTTGCAGCAAGAGCCGAAGCCGCAGCAAGACAATAAGAACGGAAAGAAAACGAAATACGTCGCCCGTCGGCGCAAGCCAGTGGCTCGCCGCAGCTCGAGGAGTTGTTGCCGTGGATCTACCGCGCAATCCGACACGTGCCGTACGGATCGGCACCATTACGATCGGTCACGGACACCCGATCGC
>WGDQ01000362.1 GCA_015493185.1 Planctomycetaceae bacterium | reverse complement strand
CTTCGAGCGTGTCAAATTCTATTTCGTCGACAACGAGTTCCTGCCCGGCGACAAGGCCCGCATGGCGTCTGATATGGGCCTGGCCGCGCTGGACCGTAACGAACAGGGCACGCTGTGCTGGTATCAGGGGCATCTTGCAGTGGTATGGCACAACACGGCCCCCGAAGCCGAAGAGGCCGACTGGCGGATTGCGAGCTGGAAGCTTCAAGATCTGGTTTCGCAAGAGACCGAACGGCCTTTGTTCGCCGAAGTGCTCGACCGCATTGTGCCCGACGAACCGACACGGCAGCGGGCCCGGCAGTCGATTCAGCAAGAGATCGTCCGCCGTCTGTTGGCCGACGAGTCGTACCAGCCGCCGCATCGGTTTTGGAGCTGGGATGCACAAGATCGGCACCCGGGCGTTTCGGTGGTGGATCTCGACCGCGACGGCTTCGATGACCTTTACGTGATGGACGAATTCGGCCGCAATCTTTTTCTGCACAACCGAGGCGACGGCACCTTTGAAGACATCGCACCGGAAATCGGTTTGGATTTCGAGAACGATTGCTCTTCGGCCATTTTTGCCGACTTCGACAACGACGGCGATGCCGACCTGTTTCTCGGCCGCACGATGCGTCCGAGCCTTTATCTGGTGAATCAGCAGGGGCATTTCGTCGATCGTACGCGGCACCTGATCAAGGGCCCGCTGCCCGCGTTGGTCTCTTCGATTTCCGCGGCCGACTACAATCAGGATGGCTTGCTCGACGTATATTTTTCGACGTACGCAGCCAAAATGATCGAGCAATTGGTCAACGAGGGCGTCGAGGCGCACCGCTTGCTGGCCGGCTTTTTGAAACAACCCGTATCGCCCGAGTTTCTGCGGCTCGTGGCCCGCTGGGATCCGACGCGGGCGCGTCCCGGGCCGCCCAACGTGTTGTTGGTAAACCGCGGCGGGCGTTTCGAGCGTTCTGCCGCTTCCGACACATTGGCCGTGTGGCGCAATACGTTTCAGTCCACATGGGCCGACTACGACAACGACGGCGATGTAGACCTGTATGTGGTGAACGACTTCAGCCCGAGCCGGTTGTTTCGCAACGACGGAAACGACGTATTCGTCGATGTGACGCGCGAGACGGGAACGGCCGACATCGGCTTTGGCATGGGCGCCTCGTTCGGCGACTATGACAACGACGGGCGGCAAGACTTGTACAAGTCGAACATGTTCAGCAAAGCGGGCCGTCGCATTGCGGGGCGTTTGGGCGACTTGATCAGCCCCGACTTTCTGAAAATGGCCGGCGGCAACACGCTGTTTCGCAATCTCGGAACGCGGATGGAAAAGGTTTCGGGGCTCGAACCGCCGGCGCTGCTGGTCGAAAAGGCCGGCTGGTCGTGGGGCGGGCAGTTTCTCGATGTCGACAACGACGGCTGGCTCGATATCTACGCGCTCAGCGGCTACTACACGCCACCGCCCGAGGTGTCGGTGGCATTCGACTTGTGAAGTGTTTTCTGGCGCACGGTCGTGCGCGAAGACTCGGAACTGGCTGACGATGTGCGGCACGACAACAAACTGTGGACCGCCCCCTTTGAAAACTGGCAGAAAAGCCAAGATCCGCTGAAACGGTCGGTCGTGTCGGCCGTATCGCGCGAGCGTCAGCGGGCCCGGTTGCCCCATAGCGGCAGCGAACGAAATCACTTGTTTCTCAATCGGCAAGGCCAACAGTTTCTCGACGTTTCGGGGCTCTCGGGGCTCGACTCGGCGGCCGACGGCCGCGCATTTGCCATTTGGGATTTCGATCGCGACGGCCGACTCGACGTGGCGGTGGTCAACTCCAACGCGCCGTGGCTCAACATTTTTCGAAACCAGAGCACCGAGGTCGGCGGGTCACATCGCTTCATTGCGGTTCGCTTTGTCGGCGGCAACCAACATCGCAAGCCGTCGCGGCAGTTCTCCGCCCGCGATGGCTACGGGGCCAAAGTGCTGGTCGAGGCAGGACCACTCAAGCTGCTGCGCGAGCACCGTTGCGGAGAAGGACTGGCTGCCCAAAACAGCGCCACAATGCTGCTCGGCATTGGACCGGCGACCGTCGCCAAGCGCGTGACGGTTCGCTGGCCCTCCGGCAAAGAGCAAACCATCGAGTCGGTCGAGGCCGATCAGTTGCTCACGTTTTACGAAGATCCGGCCATGGCGCCCGACGGTCAGGCGATTATGGTGGAGCCTTACCGGAAGGCGATCGATCTGCCCGGCGACCCGGTGGCCTCGCGTGCCGGCACAGCCACACGCTTGGCGTGGTTGGCGTGGCCACTGTCTGGTGCGACGGCAGGGCAGGGGGCCTCACCGCCATCTGGCGACGTATCCCCCGCGGCACTGCGAATGTATGTAACCATGGCCACGTGGTGCGTAGCCTGCCGGCGCGAGCTCCCCCTGCTGCGGCAACTACGAGAAGCGTTCGATAAAAACCGCCTGGTTATCTTCGGCGTGCCGGTCGATCCGAACGATACGCCGGAGAAGTTGCGCGCCTTTGTCGACGAAAACCAACCACCGTACCAACTACTGATCGGCATCGAGGCAGCACGGGTCGAAGAGCTCAGCGGGTTGATCGAAGCCCGCCTGCACCGAGAAACGCTGCCGGCAACGCTTCTTGCCGACTCGCAAGGCCGCGTCTTGCATGTTGGCGCCGGTTTGCCCACCATTTCCGACATACGCCGTTTGCTCGACGAAGCAGCCGACCGCGCCGCCGCTGCCGATCGTTAGCCATCTTTTTTGACGAGTCGCGGCTGCGTTACGAAAGCGATAATAAAACACCCGTCCCATCCATCGAACGAGCCGTTCTCTCCCATGTCGCGTAAAAGCCCTCTGGTCGTGCTGAGTGTCGCGGCTGCCGCCTTCGCACTGTTGGCCACCATGTCGTGGCAGCGGCGCACCACGCTGCGCCGTGCGTACCGAGATACCGCGGGCGCGTTTTCGCCAACCTCTGGCAATTATGGTAATGCGCAGCCCGGAGGGAGTGCTGATCCCAAATCCGTCGCGCCTGCCGCAAAAATTCCGGCTGAGGCAGCACCTTCTGGCTCGGCGCTGGGCCCGAACGAGGCGCTTGCAGTGGGTGCCGGCCCCGAGCGAGCAGGGGCCTCAGAAATTCCGTACGCGGGCATCGAGGCGTGTCGCGCGTGCCACGAAGACCGTGTCGACGAATACGCGCAAACCTCGCACGCAAACAGTTTCTCGTCGGCAGCGGCAGGGGTGCCCGGCGATTTCCGACCGGGTCACAACGAACTGCGGACCCGGCTGCCCGACCTGCGCTATGAATTAACAGCCGGCGACGACGGCTACTACCAAACTTCGATTGAAGAGTTTCCCCTCAGCACGCGGCGCCATACCGAGCGGATCGACCTGGTGATGGGATCGGGAAAATACGCCCACGCCTACATGTATTGGGTTGGCGGACGACTGTATCAGATGCCGGTCGCTTTTTTCACGCCGCTGGGTATCTGGGTCAACCCGCCCGGCTATTCCGACCGCTGGGCATGGTGGGACCGACCGATGACACCCCGCTGCCTGGAATGCCATGCGACGTATTTCGAACATGTGGCAGGAAGCGAAAACGCCTACGTGCGCGGTCGAGAGATTCTCGCCATCGGCTGCGAGCGGTGCCACGGCCCGGCCCGACGACACATTGCGTTTCACCAATCGCACCCCGAGGCCGACACCGGGGCTGAGATCGTCGCGCCTGCCGAGTTGTCGCGACAGCGCCAGCTCGAAATCTGTGGGCAATGCCACGGCACCGTGGGACGACGGCTCAAACCCGCTTTCAGCTACCGCCCCGGCAAGCCGCTCAGCGAGTACCTTGCGCCCGACGACGACCCGCATTCCAAGGCACTGGTGCATGCCGTGAATCAAGTGCAGCGTCTTGGCCAATCAAAGTGCTTCCAACACAGCGAAATGACCTGCACGACGTGCCACGACCCACATCACCATGAACGTGGTCAAACCATGCAGTTTTCGCAGCGTTGTCTCGATTGCCACACGGTCGACACCTGCCCGACGCATCGAGTCTTGGGCGATTCGATCCAAGTCAACTGTATCGACTGCCACATGCCCCGCCGCAACGACGAAAGCCTGCCGTTCAACCTGCCCGGCCGCGACAAATTAAAGCTGATTGAAATGCGCGAACACCGCATTGCCGTTTACCCTGAAGACGCGCACAACGTCATCGAAAACTGGCCTCGTATCGGCGGCGCGGCGGTATTGCTCGACGAGGCGCGGCGCCAACGACTCGACCAGGCCAGCGAGGCGATTCGCCGCGCCGGACTTTGGCTAGCGATCGGCCAGAGCGACGAGGCCGTTGCCTGTCTCGATGCGGCTGCGGCGACCGACGATCCACGACTACTTTCCCTATTGGGCAGTCTGCTGGTGGCTCAAGGCAATTTCCAGCGAGCCCTTATCCCGTTGCGCCGCTCGCTGCAAATCGAGCCCGATCGTTCCGATACCCTGTTCCATTTGGCCGTGGCTTACGATGCGCTGGGCCGCGACGTGGAGGCTGCCGACTACTACTGCGATGCGCTTCGGCTCGAACCAACGCAATCCGAAGCGAAGCAGAATCTGGCATGGATTTTGGCCACCGCGGCCGACGCAACAGCCCGCGATGGCACACGGGCCGTCGACATCGCAGAGCAGCTCGTGCGCCAGTCGCCCGACTCGTGGCTCGCCCACAGCGTTTTGGCCGCTGCCTATGCGGAGGTAGGCAATTTTCTTCAGGCCGTTCGCACGGTGCGTCGCGCGATCGAATTGTGCCGAAGGGCCGACTCACCCGATCAACTGGCCTCGCTCGAACAACAGCTTCGCCATTACGAACGGCGTGAGCCACTGCGTTTGCCGAATTACGGGCTGCCGGGCGAATCGTCTTCCGAGTAAGCCGGCCGCATCGACCGCTTGCAGGCGAAGCGCCACTGCCGCACCATGAAGCCGCGATCGAGAAACGACGCGCCGGTGCGTGTCGTCCCGACGACAACACAAACAAGTGCGACGCCCACTTGCCGCCCCCGGACTGCGAGACAACGGCTCGCCCAAGGTAGACTTTTTTCTGAGCGGCCGGCGGCGGTCGCTATGGCAAACGAATCTCATGCTCTGGTGAACCGTATGGTGAACCGTAGCTGCACTACGCATTCGAGCATTCGAGATCGGCAGAGCACTACGGAGCGGTTCATCCATACAGCGGTCGGCGCGAAGCAGAAGTGGCGAAGCGATTCGAGATTGTGTCGATCACCGTCGACGCTGGCCGCAATCGCCGGGCGGTGGCCCCCTTCGGCCGTCATGTCCGCCGGTCAATTCCCCTTCACCGCCGTCGGTAAATCGTCATGTAGCGCCGGCTCGAAGGTTGTAGGGCACTGGCTCGCGCGCCCCAACAGGCCACAATCTCGCCCGACTCGCGACATTCCACGTGGCCCACCTTTTGGTAGTAAGCGGCCGTGTAATGAGGAATCCATCGCAATAGCGTCGTATCGGCGCCCGGCTGAAGCAGCCACGAGGTCAGGTATCCTACCATCACGATGAATTCGGGCTGCGACTGCTCGATGTCATGGATCAGCTCGCGCTGCATTTGCGGCGCGCAATCGTGGCGTTTCATCATCTCGTACATGTAGAGATACGGGCTGGCAGACTGTGCTCGCGAGTAGAAATAAATCTGCGGTTCCGAACCCATGACGGCAACCGTATCGCTCGGGCTTGCGTGGCGCTGCAAATACTGCCCTACGACCACCGCTTCAACAAAAGGGTTCGGCCCATATTCCAGACGACACACCTCCTCGGGTGTGCGGCCAACCAGCCAGTAGATCGGGGCAACGAACCCCAACGCCACCACAAACGCGGTTGCCGCTTGCCGCAGATGCCGGCTGCGGAAAAACGCGCGGCTCGAGAAAGCCCGATCAGCAAGATGCCCTATCGCCATTGCGGCAGGGGGCAGAAGAAAAACGAAATAATGCCGGCGGAAGTGAAACCCTGGCAGAATCGCGATCATTGCGCAAACAGCCAGCGCCGCGGCCGGTCGGGTTCTCGGATGAAAGGGGGCGCCAAACAACAGCCAAACCAACGCAACGCCCGAAGCCAGCGACAACAACGGCGCAAAACGAACAATCGGCACCAGCGACCGCAGCAGGTTCTCGGCGGCAGTGGGCCAATCGGCCGGCATGGCATAAAGCATCGAATAGCGAACGGTCCAAAACCAGAAGCTGTCGAACGTATCGCTGGCCCACATCCAAACCATCAACCCGGCCAACGGCATCGTGGCCGCAACCGTAAACATGGCAAGCCGCCGCCAACGCGCGGCCCGCTCCGGCGCAGTCCAGAGCAGCACGTACGGCACCATCAGAAACACGGCCGCGTGCTGTTTGACGGCCGCCGCCGCACCGAAGCACAAACCGGCCGAAACGATGGCCCACCAGGTTGTCGTGTCGCGGTATTTGGCCACGAGCAACGTGCCTGCCAGCACGAAGGGCAGGGCGAACGCCTCGGTTTGGGCGGCCAGACCAAGCACTCCTGGCGAAAGAGACATCGCCGCCAACGTACCGGCGGCAACCACGGCCGCCTCGTCCGACATCGACAATCGGGCCAGCGCGTACACCAGCAGTGTCGAGACCACGGTTGCCGCAAGCAGTGCCAGATGGATCGCCGCGCCGGTTGGCCCGCCAAGCCACATTGCCAAGGCGTAAATCAAGGAACAGCCCGGCCACTTCATCGTGTAAAACGAACGATAAGGAGCCACGCCCTCGAGCAACTGCTGCGCAGCGTAGGCATACTCCCCTTCATCGCGTTCGAGCGGCATGCCGAGCAGCGGCCAGCGAATCGCCACCGAGACAAGAATCGCCGCGGCAAGCAGACAAACCGTGGGCCAGCGGGTTCCGCGGTCAGAGTTCGCTTCCATACTACGCAGTTTCAGATCACGCGATGCCCACTGATTGTCTTCTGCTGGCCCAGCAGGTGCCTTCCGACCTCGAAGGCATCGTTCAGCATAAAGGACGAATATCGCCGACGAAAGTGCCACCGACATTCGACCAACAACACATACCAGAAGGGCAAAGAACACGCCGTTGAAGCAAGGCCGCTTCGAGCTGTCTCACGAGCCCGTTCCAACACGCAAACACTCATTGTCTCTGCTGCGAGCCGAGAAAACCGGTCTGCACGGTACTGACAAAAGCACGACACAAGCTCTCACAGATGCTCGATCGCATATCGAGGCAGCAAAGCTCCGGGCGCAGGCGAAGTCTTGGCACTCTCCAGTCAACGATGCGGTTTTTTTCGACCGCGTTCCAACATCGCGTTCCGACACCGCGTTCCAACACAGCGTTCCGACGCCGGTTTCAAAAAACTCAAAGCGTTGAGGCTCGGGCCGCATCCGTGCCGTGGCATTCCTTTACAAAAACATCTTGGGGAAAGAAGACCTGAAACTACGTCGAACCGCTTTTCATTCATTGGCCGAAGAGGAACGATCAGCCGCCGTGGGCGCGGCCTTCGGTGGCTGAGCGGCCGCCTCGCGCCGGGCCAGTTCGCGACGCACGGCCTCGAGGTTTTGCCGGGCCTTCGCAAACTGCGGTGCAAGCTTCAGCGCAATCTCGAAACAGGCCATCGCCTCCTTCAACGCACCAACTCGGGTGAGCACATAGCCCAAATTGTTGCGCAGTCCCGCGTCTTTCGGAGCCAACATCACGGCCGAATTGTAATAGCGGATCGCTTCGCCCCACTGTTCCGAATCGGCCAGCGCCGCAGCCAAACCGGCATGCGCCACCACGAGTCGCTGGTCGATGCGCGTGGCCGCCCGATAATACGCAATCGCCTGCTCGGTCTGGCCCGATTCGTGCAAGATGCGGCCCAACCAATAGTATGCGAGCGCGTGAAACGGCTCGATCTTCAAGACGGCCCGAAAGTGCGACTCGGCTCTCTCGCGGTCACCTTGTTCGAACAGCAACTCGCCTGCCAGCAAGCGGGCGCTCAGACGTTGCGGATCGAGTTCTGCGGCACGCAGGGCCTCGCGCAATGCCTCGCCCGGCATCCCTTGGGCTCGCAACACTTGGGCAAGCCGCTCGTGTACCACCGCATTCGACCCGTTCGTGGCAACCGCCCGACGACACCAACGCGCCGCGTTTTCGAGATTACCCCGGGCCAGATCGATCAACCCCAAGCCGCTTTGCGACAGCGCATCGTAGGGCGCACGGCGTAGCGCCAAGTGGTATGCGTCGGCCGCCTCGTCCCAGCGCCCTTGCTCTCGCAGCGATTCGGCCAGATGCCGCCACGCCGCGCTGTTGTAGGGGTCGCCTCGCAGGCAATCGCGAAAATAGGCCGACGCCTGTTCCGCCTTTCCCTGGGCCAACAACAGTTGCCCTAGCCCGTCGTAGGCATCGGGCCACTCCGGCGCGGCCTCGAGCGCCGCCCGATATGCCTTCTCGGCCTCCGCCCACTGTTGGGCTTCTCGCAACGCGTCGCCCAAAATCACCTGTGGCTGGGGCCGCTGGGGGTTGCGCGCGGCCGACTCTTGCAACGCGCGCAACGCTTCTTCGGCGTGCCCCGATGCCGCCAAGCGTTTGGCGGCCACGGTTCGCAACGGGAAGCTATCGGGCTGCGTGCGCAAGTCGTGTTGCAACAGCGCCGCATCGTCGCGCCAGCGACCAAGTTGCTCCGTGGTCAGCCACGCACACGATACGACCAGACCAAGCGCGATCGCGACCCGCCCCGTTGGCCACCGAACACGCGATACGATCTCGGCAAAACCGACTGCCGCACCGAGCATGGCCAGGTAAGCCAACCGATCGGCCACGGTCGATACATCTTGTTGGCCGAAAGCCACCAATCCGAGCGAAGGCAGCAGTGCGCCGGCAAACGTGGCTGCCGGCGCCCATGTTCGCGCACCGATACGAAAAAGCCACACGACAGCCAATAGGGCCAGCGGCCCAATCCATGCCACGTGAAACCACCATGTTTGTGCCGCCTGCAATGGCCCGCGACCATAGTCGGCCGTCAACTGCCAAGGCACGATCAACTTCCCCACATAAAACATCAAGGCATCGGTCGCCACCAGTGGTCGCATCCAGAGCGGAAGCTGCCGCGCCGCAGCGATCGGGCCCGTGTCGGCCACCAACAGCATGGTTGCGCCGCCCAGCAAGCACCACAAGGCCACACTCCATGCCGCCTGTTGCCATCG
This sequence comes from Planctomycetaceae bacterium, assembly GCA_015493185.1. Lineage (GTDB taxonomy): Bacteria > Planctomycetota > Planctomycetia > Pirellulales > JAEUIK01 > WGDQ01. Next base: position 2,825 of record WGDQ01000362.1, on the reverse strand, counting down.
CAACGACCGGTAGGCAACCGCCCAAACCCACGCCACGATCGGCACCGCCAGCGCGATCGGATCGCTCAATAAGGCAGCCACAAACAAAAGCGTGGCAACGGGGTAGTGCCACGATCGGACGAGCCCCTCCGCCCAACGGGCCGTGGCGCCCTGTGGCGAGGTCGCAGCAGCTTGTTTTAGCGGCCCAACACGCTCGAAATATACGAGTATCGCCAACAGCCCTAGCAATGTGGCCATCGGAATGCCGGCCGCACTCACCCAGGCCACGGCCTCGATCTGTAAGGGGTGAACCGCGAACACCACGGCGCCTATCGCGGCGGCCACCGACGAAAAACCGATTCGCCCCAGCAGCGCGAACACCACCAGCGTGGTCGCGGCGTGCAGCACAAGGTTGCCGAAATGCAGCACCGCCGGATCAAGCGGCACGTGCTGCGGCGCTCGCGGCCGCTGTGCCTTTGTGGCGGGCTTGCTGTTGGCTGCGGTCTCGCGCGCAATGGCCGCTTCGAACCAAAGCACACTGTCAGCCAGCGGTCGATACGCCCGGTGATACGCCGGCCACCAAAGCCGTCCGAACGTCTGCGTCGTAAACTCGCGGAAAAAGGGTCGCTGCAAACGCGGGCGGTCGCCGTAGTCGAGCAAGTCGAAACGAACGACGGGCCAGAAAACAATGCATGCCAGCGCCAGCACGCTGGCCGGCGCGACAAAACGCGACCAATCAAGTCGCCATGCAAAAGTGCCCACCTTGCCGGGTGCTGCCGCGCTGGATGGACCTTTCGCTCGACGTTTCGTCGCGTTGCTTCGCGTCATGCCGGCGGCCATTGACAAGGGGAGAACAAGATGCTCGTGCTACGACGCGAAAAAGACCAAATGCCCTGCGGCTTCGCTGGGCGCCGCGCCAGTGAAAAAACGGCAACGCTTCCGAGCTACTCCGATCCGAGATCAACACGCGCGGGCCGCAGAAAGCGAAGAGCTTTCGGCCCAGCCCGACTCATCAAGTGTAACCGTACGCCAGAACGACTCAACAACGGGCCCTGACACGTCCACGATTCCCTTCATACCGAAACCGCCGCCGAGCACGCTCTCGCTTTCATGAAGAACAAAAATGCAGTGATCGGCTCTGGAAGCCGCAAAGGTCGCAACCCGCCGGCTCGAAGCGTTTGGTTCGCGCCATCGGCACACGGCGGTCGGCGCCGACGACCGCGCTATGTGATAAGCTGGCCAACAGCCTTTTACCGGCCGCCTTGGGCACGACAAGGCAGCTCACGACGAGATGCCAAGAAAAACGAGAACAGCGTCCCCTCCGCACACGCATTTACCAAACAACCCGACGCAGCGGCGACGTGCCGCAAAGCACGGCGCAGCCCACTGCCAAAACGCCAAAGCGCTCCGACACCGAATCGATATGACGCAACCGCAATCCACACAGCCCACGCTACGCATGGTTTCTCGCCGCACGATCGTTTGGATGTCCGCCGTTGCACTGGTGGTGTACGGCGTGGCCGCGTGGCGCGTGGTGCGTGTGGCCGACCAGCAATGGTTCGACCCGGCCCCCGAAGCCTACGGAAATTGGCAACCTCGCGATCTACCGGTCGAAGACGTCTGGTTCCGCTCGGCAGACGGCACGCGACTCAACGGCTGGCTTTTAACCCATCAGCGGCCCCGTGCCGTCGTGCTTTTCCTGCATGGCAGCGCGGGCAACATCACGCACCGGGCCGATGTTTTGCGTCATCTGCACAACCGTCTGCAATCAACCATCATGACCTTCGACTACCGGGGCTTCGGACGCAGCGAGGGCCGGATCAGCGAAGCCGGACTTCTGGCAGATGCCCGGGCCGCGCGTGCGTGGCTTGCCACGCGCACCGGTGTTGCCCCGGCCGATATCGTGCTCATTGGTCGTTCGCTCGGCGCGGCGTTGGCCGTGACACTTGCAGCCGAGGGAAACGCCCGTCTGCTGGCGTTGGAAAGCGCCTTTCCATCATTGCCCGAGGTTGCCCAAGCACAATATCACTGGCTGCCCCTGAGCTGGTTCATGACGATGCGTCTCGACGCCGCCTCGCGCATCGGACGCTACGAAGGCCCCCTGCTTCAGGTGCATGGTCGCAACGATGAAGTGGTGCCGCTGCGGTTGGGCCAACGGCTGTTTTTCGCCGCTGGCGGACCGCGCCAGTTCATCATCGCAGCCAATGCCGGCCATGCGACGGCCCCGCCCGAGGAATACTATCGCCGCCTCGAACGTCTCGTATCCCAAACGGCCCAGCCCTAACCGCCACCGGCCGCCACAGCCGGCCACAAAACCGGCAGACACTCCGGGCGAATCCACGGAGCAACCACACCCACAACGGCCCGCATAAAACGCGATGGCGGGCCCGCTTCGCGCCTACCGAGGAAACAAATCGGGCGCCCGTGCGCTTCGCAGATAGAAGGGCGATGCGGAAAAACAAAGGCCAGCCTGCGAGCCCCGGCCTTTCGCCGCATCCGAGACGAACCCATCCCCAGCCGGCGCGTTACCACACGCTGTTTTCGAGCAACGGATCGTTGGCAAGGCAGACCGACACCCAGGAGATGTCCGGAGCAGCCGTACGATGCCAGACGGACGACGCAAGCGACGAAACAGCAGCAATCGCGTCAAACGACGTTGGTATGCCTATTATCGGGCCGAACGGTTCCGCCGCCGCTTCGGCATCGCCGTGGCCACGGCCGCCGACTGCATGCTCGGCCCCACTGCTGGGGCACGCCGCCCTTTGCTCGGATCGAGTATGCCGTCCTGCTCAAGCTGACGTATCAACCCGCTGTCGGCTTTCACCGACTCCGCGACACGTTGCAAG
>WGDQ01000361.1 GCA_015493185.1 Planctomycetaceae bacterium | reverse complement strand
GCCCGCGGACGGGGAAATCGACCAACGTGCAGCCGATAAACGCATGCGCCCGACCCGCCAAAGGCGCTTTCCCGCACCTGGATCACGTATTTGCCGTCTTCAGGAGCAATGATCGAAGCCACGGCATCCTGTCGCACCAGCGGCGTATCGTCGGCATTCGACAATTCGAAACGCCGCATGTCCATGATGGCAACGTAAGGGTCGAAAAACGTACCCCCCAGACGAATGCCGTCGATCTCGGCGGTGATCCGCTCGCCCTTTTTGGCCTCGACCAGAAAATAGTCGACGTCTTCATTCTGCACCACGCCGTTGATCGTGCGATCCAATTCGATCGGCTGCGGCGCGTCGAAATCGCTGTTCGGTTCCTTTTCCTGAATCTCCGGAAGAGCCCCCACCGAAAACTGTCGCAAGTTGGTAATGCCTGTGGCGGTGCGCAAGCGCAGGGCATGAATTCCGAGTCGGCAATCAGGCGCGATGGCCAGAGTGGCCTTCACCTGCTTGTCGTTTACGACTTCGAGCTTTTTGACCTCGATGCCCGGGTAATAGAGAAACACCTCTTGCGTGTCGCCGAGTCGCGCCCCGTTGAATACGACTTCGACCTCGGTGCCTCGTTGGCCACCAATGGGGCTCACCGAACCCAAGGCAGGATCCGCGGCAGCAGCCCACCGGGGCGTCGAGAAAACGATCGCGGCCGATAGAACCACAAGCCAAGCCGCTAGAGGGCGCTTCATCAGACCACAACACAACATCGTGTTCACCCTTCTGCTGGTGCCAACTGTTTTTTTGATTGCCGCCAACCGGCTCGCAGAAATCGGCATATCGCTTCTTTGCTCAGTGGCTCCACGGGGCCGATGCCGGTTCATCCGAAACGCGCCGCACATCGTCCCCAGCCAAAGGCACGCGCCGCCTCAAAGCCGGCCTAGGCCAATAGGCCCTTGCGAACCTTGCCACCCTTAACGATCTCGATCGGACGGTTGCCCGGGGCCATCAGCTCCTTGTCAGCGATAATGCCCAGTTGGTGGTACACCGTGGTAAACAGATCGGCCGGGCCGATCGGTTCGTCTTCCGGTTCGCTGGCTGTGGAGTTCGACGATCCGAAAATATGACCTGCCTTCACGCCACCGCCGGCCAACACCACACTGAAAACCTTGGGCCAGTGATCCCGGCCGGCATTACCGTTGATCTTCGGCGTGCGTCCAAACTCGCTGGAAACCATCACCAGCGTCTCGCTCAGCAATCCGGTCCGCTCCAAATCGCGAATCAATGTCGAAAATGCCTGATCGAAAGCGGGCATCTGATTGCGCATGCCGGGAGCGATTCGCTGGTGCATGTCCCAACCACCATAGGTCAGCGTTACCAACCGCACGCCGGCCGCCACCAGGCGTCGGGCCATCAACATCCGCTGCCCAGCGGCATTGCGGCCGTACTCGTCTCGAATCGCATCGGGCTCTGCCGCAATATTGAATGCCTCGCGAGCCTCCTTCGAACTGATCAATTCGTAGGCGCGATCGTAAAACGTGTTCATCGCGCCCAAAGCGTCCGATTTTTCCTTTGCGGCAAAATGAGCATTCACCGCCTCCAACGCCGTACGACGACGGACGAAGCGGGCCTGATCCACGTTGCCGGGCAGGTTCAGATCGCGCACCCGAAAGCCCTTGCTCGCCGGGTCGGCGCCCAGGCTGAACGGCGCGAATGACGAACTCAAGTAACCGGTGCCGGCATACTCATTCGGTTGATTGGGAACGCACACGTATGGTGGCAGGTTGTTGCGGGGCCCATATTCGTGGCTGATCACGCTGCCAATGCTCGGAAACACCAACGCCGGACTCGGCTGATAGCCCGTGAACATGTTGTGCGTGCCACGTTCGTGCGCTGCTTCGCTGTGTGTCATGGATCGAATGACACACAGCTTGTCGGCAATTCCCGCCGTCTTGGGCAGTATGGAGGAAAACACCTCTCCGGCGATCTTCGTTTTCACCACCCCTAGTTCGCCACGGTATTCGATCGGCGCGTACGGTTTCGGATCAAACGTCTCCTGGTGGGCGATTCCGCCAGGCAGAAAAATGTGAATGGCGCTTTTCGCTTTGGCCTCGATATGGGCGTAATCCTTTTGTTCTGCTCGCGCCTGTTGGCTGCGCAGCAGGTCCGCCAGTGTAATTCCAGCCCCGGCCAACATACCAACGGTCAAAAAATCACGGCGAGAAGTCGTTGCTTGGCGGCGCATGAGCAGATC
>WGDQ01000360.1 GCA_015493185.1 Planctomycetaceae bacterium | reverse complement strand
CGGAGCCGCAGCCCGAGGCGAGCCACGAACAGGCCGGTCAGGCGGCTTCGAATGACGACGGCACTCCGCCGCAAGCCAACAAGGCCGAAACCAATCGTAAGGCTCCCGAGCGATTCGCAGACGCCGATCGCGAACAGCTTCGCCAGGTGCTCTATGGAGAGCATTCACCCACCCGCGTCGCCAAGGAAAAGCTATTGGCGCTGCTCGATCGCGCGGCCCGCAACAAACTGCGCGACTTGCAAAAGGCCGTCGATCAATGGAAGGCGGAATCGCCCGCCGCGCCGCCTCGGGCCATGGTATTGGTCGATCGTGAAAAGCCGCTTGAGCCTCGCATCTTTCTGCGCGGCAATCCCCGGAGGTTGGGCCCACAGGTGAAGCGGCATTTCCTCAGCGCGCTTTGCGATCCGGAAAAGAACACGTTCCAGAATGGTAGTGGTCGCCTGGAGCTGGCGCGGGCCATTGTCTCGCCTGACAACCCCCTCACGGCACGGGTGATCGTCAATCGGGTGTGGCAGCACCACTTTGGCTACGGCATTGTGCGAACGCCGAGCGATTTCGGCACACGCGGCGAGCCGCCAACGCATCCTGAGCTGTTGGATTACTTGGCCAGCACGTTCATGCAGGAAGGGTGGTCGCTCAAGCGGTTGCACCGTCGCATCTTGCTTTCGGCCGTTTATCAGCAAGCGAGCGTCGATCGCCCCGACTGCGCGGCCAAGGATCCGGAAAATCGGCTGTTGTGGAAGATGAACCGTCGCCTGCTGGAGTTCGAACCGTTGCGCGATGCGATGCTGGCCGCCAGCGGCGAGCTTGATCTTACGGTGGGAGGGCGATCGTTCAAGTTGACGGCCAGCAACGCCCCGCCTCGCCGAACGTTGTACGGGTTCATCGATCGGCAAGATTTACCGAACCTTTTGCGAGTTTTCAATCTCGCCAGCCCCGACACCAGCACGGCGGTGCGACCGACCACGATCGTGCCTCAGCAAGCGCTGTTCATGATGAACAGTCCGTTTGTCGTGCAGCGAGCCCGAGGCATTGTGGCTCGTTGCCAACTCGATGCGGACCGGGCGCCCACGCCCGACGATGTGCACCGGCTGTTTGGTGTCGTGCTGGGCCGTCGGGCGACGCCAAAAGAAGTGGAAGCCGCCTTGCAGTTCGTTCGCTCGGCCGATGCGTCCAATAGCTCCAGCGAACCGGGGCACGCGACCAGCGATGCGGACCGTGCCGCGCCCGCATCCTCTGACCAACCCAGCGAGGCCGTGCAGGCCGAACAACAACCCCCGAAACAGCAGCAGCCGAAGGCGACCAGCAAGCCGCAGAGCGCCGAACAAGAGACGCTGTCTGCCTGGCACCGGTTGGCCCAAGCGCTGCTGATGAGCAATGAATTTGCCTTTGTCGATTGAAGTAAGATGTCCCGCTGCCGAACGCCTCGGGCTGGCTCGTGTGTTGGCCTCTCCGACACCGCGTAGCCGCGTGATGCGAACGCCGCGAATGGGCCGATGCCAGATGGGCGCGGAAACGAACACAAACGCCCGCACAATCATATGAATACGAATTCGAGGCCGGGACCTGCTTGCGAAGGTGATGAGCCATGTTGAGTTTTTCCAATCCACGTGCACACGCATCGGCGAACCAGCCGCTTTTTTCTCGTCGCGAGATGCTTCGCCGTAGCGGAATGGGAATGGGCATGATTGGTCTGGCCGGCATTCTGGCCGATGCCGGTTTGCTTTCCTCCGGTGCGTCGGCCGCGCCGTCGGCTACGGTCAATCCAATGATGCCTCGCGAGCCGCATTTCCCGGCCAAGGCCAAGCACGTCATCCATATTTTTCTCAATGGCGGGCCATCGCACGTCGATACCTTCGACCCGAAGCCGGCGCTCGAGAAATACGCGGGCAAAATGCTGCCGATGAAAAACCTCCGCACAGAGCGGAAAACCGGCGCGGCGTTTCCTTCGCCGTACAAATTCCGCCGTTGTGGCGAGAGCGGTATCGAAGTCAGCGAAATTTTCGAACATCTTGGTCAGTGCGTCGACGAGATGGCGATCATCCGCTCGATGCATGCCGATGTGCCGAATCACGAGCCCTCGCTGCTGCTGATGAATTGCGGACAGGCCCGGCTGGTTCGCCCGAGCATGGGCTCGTGGGTCACGTATGGCCTGGGCACCGAGAACCAGAACCTGCCAGGGTTCATCGTGATGTGCCCTGGTGGCTACCCGATCAAAGGGCCGCAAAATTGGCAGTCGGCCTTTTTGCCCGGCGTATATCAGGGAACGCATATCGACAGCAAGCATACCGATATCGAAAAGCTGATCGAATTCACGAAGAACCGCTTCCAAAGCCGCGAGCAGCAGCGCCAGCAACTCGACCTGTTGCAGCAGTTCAACCGGTGGCACCGTCAACAGCGCGACGACGATCCGCTGCTGGAAGCCCGCATGCAGTCGTTCGAGCTGGCCTACCGCATGCAAATGGAAGCAAGCGATGCCTTCGACGTATCGCAAGAGCCGCAGCATATCCGCGACATGTACGGACCCGGCGTGCAGGCCCGACAAATCCTGATCGCGCGGCGATTGGTCGAACGCGGCGTGCGCTATGTGCAGCTTTGGCACGGTGCTGGTCAGCCCTGGGACAATCACGACGACATCGAAGTCAATCATCGTCGTTTGGCTTCGCAGTGCGACCGCGCGCTGGCGGCGCTGATCAAAGATTTGAAACAGCGAGGCCTTCTCGACGAAACGCTGATCATCTGCGGCGGCGAGTTTGGACGCACGCCCACGGTCGAACTACCGCAAAAAGGCGCCAACGCGGGCAAGGTCAACGGCCGCGATCACAATCACTACGGCTTCACCGTATGGATGGCCGGCGGCGGCGTGCGCGGTGGTCAGGCCTATGGCGCGACGGATGAATTCGGCTTCCAAGCCGTCGAAAATCGCGTTCACGTGCACGACCTGCACGCTACCATTCTGCACCTGCTCGGCTTCGATCACACACGACTCACCTACCGCTACGCCGGCCGCGATTTCCGATTAACCGACGTCCACGGCCGCGTTGTCCGCGATCTGATCGCCTGACCGTTCCTCCAGACGTCGCCTTTTCTCGGCAATCGCTGCTTCTCTCGGTCGGCCGTGCTTTCCTGGCTTTTCTTTTTCCCTTGCGGCGCCTACTTTCTCGCAGTTGATCTCGCCGCACGCATTCTGGGCAGTTTGGGCTGTGCGGGCGTGTCGCGTTTTGCCCGCATTCTTCTGCATTGATCCAAAGCGAGTGAAAGTATCGGGCAGAGGTTTGCCGATTATTTGGACTGTAACGGTTAGGGGAAATGGCCGAGACGCCGGCTCGCGAGTGCTCCAACGGTGCAGGAATCGGTAATGACAACGCGAGGCAAAGCAAACCATTGTGCTGCTTACGCGACACGAGGATTGGTGTGGCTCGTCATCGTCGCAACAGCCCTCTTGCCGGGTTGCCGCGCGCCGATGCCGATGGATACGGCCAGCGCGTGGAACAGCCTCGACGGTTCGACGGTGCCACCACACGCCGAAATGCAGCTAGAGGGCCCGCAGTTCTCGCAAGGGCAACCCGTCGTGGCCGGCGAAACGATGCCGTCCTCGGGCACCATGGTCGAAGAGTCGGGCGCGATGATCGAAGAGGCCGGACCGCCCGATCCGCTTCAGCAGGTTCCCAACGAATTGAGCCGCGTGGCGATGCCCACCTACCGCGTTGAGCCGCCGGATATTTTGCTCATCGACGCAGTGAAGGTGGTGCCCAAAGAACCCTACCACCTCGAACCGCTGGACATCGTGCAGATCGAAGTCGACGGGGCCCCGCCCGAGCGACCGATCACCGGGGCGTATCCGATCGGCGCCAGCGGTTCGGTCGACCTTGGCCCGCCGTACGGGTTGGTTCGTCTGGCCGGTAAAACGCTACAAGAAGCCAAAGAGGCGATCGAGGCCCATCTCGAGGCCAATGTCCTTCGTGATGCGGTCGCGACAGTCAGTCTGGCCGAGCCGGCCGCCAAACAAGCCATCATCGGCGAACATCTCGTGGGCCCCGACGGTTACGTGAACCTGGGAAACTACGGTCAGGTCTACGTTGCCGGAATGACTCTCGACGAGGTGGAAGCGGCGCTCGAAGAACATCTGTCCGATTTTCTCGAAGAGCCTGAAATCACCGCCGACTTACAGGCATACAACAGCAAGTTCTATTACCTCATCGTGCAGGGAAGCAATCAAGGCGATGGCGTGAGCCGTGCTCCGATTACCGGCAACGAAACCGTGCTCGATGCCTTGGCCGACGTCGGTGGTTTGAGTTCCACGTCCGATCGCCTGCGGGTGTGGGTGGCTCGCCCCACGCCGGGCGACTCGGGGCAGGACCAGATTCTGCCGGTCGACTACGCGGCCATCGTACGCTACGGCGATCCATCGACCAATTATCAGCTTTTGCCGGGCGACCGCATCTACGTGGCGGAAGATCGCATCTCGGCATTCGAGGCGGTTTTGGGCCGTCTAACGCAGCCGATCGAACGTATCTTCGGATTCACGTTGCTGGGTGCTCAAAGTGTCCAAACCATGAACCGTTTCCCGCAAGGCTTCCGAGGACAACAGT
>WGDQ01000359.1 GCA_015493185.1 Planctomycetaceae bacterium | reverse complement strand
GTCCGGCAACGATTGTCGGTTTGCTGGGAATTTTGAAGGCCGGCGGCGCCTATGTGCCGATCGACTTCGACGCCCCGCCGAAACGCGTGGAAACAATTTTGCGGGAAGCGGCGGTGCGCGAGATCGTTGTAGAGCCTGAAATGGCCCGCAGCCTGGCTCGCTTCGGTTTGCCCGTTGTAAAAGTTGATATAGATCATCTCGCTGACCACAGCCGATCGCCCGACACGACGTCGGCAAACGTGCCTGAAGCCGATTGCGGCGATCAGGAGGTGAAACCGCACCATCTGGCCTATTGCATCTTCACTTCCGGTTCGACGGGGACACCCAAGGGTGTATTGATCGAACACGGTGGGTTGGTGGCCCGTATCGAAGGGCTCTGCAAGCGCTTCGATATGCGAGAGGGCAGCCGCGTGTTGCAGTTCGCATCGTTGGAATTCGATGCTTCGGTGTCCGAAATCTTCATAGCGCTCACTGCTGGCGGCGTGCTGGTGCTTGCGGACCCGGAAGATCTGATGCCCGGCCCCCGGCTGCTGGAAACTTTGCGCGATCAAGAAATCCACGTGGCGACACTGCCGCCTTCAGCGCTTGCGGCGCTGCCCCGTCAGCAGTTGCCTTTGTTACGCAGTTTGGTTGTGGCTGGAGAAGCGTGTCCCGCAGAGCTGGTGGCCTATTGGGCCAATGGCAGACGGTTTACCAATGGCTACGGTCCGACAGAGACGACCATTGGTGCAACGACGCACCGGTGCCGGCAGGGCGGGCGCCGCCCGCCGATCGGTCGACCGCTACCCGATACCGAGGTTTACGTATTTGACGAGCACCGGCAGCCTGCGCCCATTGGTGTGCCCGGCGAGCTTTATATCGGCGGAATCGGCTTAGCACGTGGCTACTTGAACCAACCGGAATTGACCCGCGACCGTTTTGTAACGCATCCTCTCGATCCGAAGAGCGGAAGGAAGCTTTATCGTTCGGGAGATCGAGCCCGGTGGCTGAACGACGGCACGCTCGAATTTCTCGGACGCCTCGACAGCCAGGTGAAAGTGCGTGGTTTTCGCATCGAGCCGGGCGAAGTCGAGTCGGTGCTGCGGTCACATCCTCTTGTGAACGACGCGGTGGTAGTGCGGCGCGACGATCTGCCCGCCGGGGGGCCGCAGCTTGTAGCCTACGTTGTACCTGCGTCTTCGACGTCGCAGGCAAACGGCCGACTTCGCGATTGGGAGTCGCAATATGTCGATCAGTGGTCGACGGTTTTCAATGAGAACTTTTCGCAGGCCGTACCGCACGAAGACCCGAAGTTCCACACGTCGGGCTGGCAAAGCAGCTTTACCGGGAAGCCGATTCCCGTTTGCCAACTGCGCGAGTGGATTGCGGGCACGGTGGATCGATTGAGCCGTTTCGAACCCCAGCGCGTGTTAGAAATCGGTTGCGGGTCGGGCTTGTTGCTCTTCCAATTGATCAACCATTGCCGCCGTTATGTGGCGACCGATCTGGCTGCCGAGGGTTTGCGATACATTCGCCGTGTTATGGAAGGCCAGTCGGGGACAACAGCGGCAGAGCTCGCGCTGCTCGAGCGGCCGGCACACGATTTCTCCGATTTTCTCGAACAGTCGTTCGATCTCGTTGTATTGAACTCGGTGGTGCAGTATTTCCCGAGCCTCGAGTATTTGCTGCGAGTGCTCGAAGCGGCATGCCGGGTCACTCGTCCGGGAGGCGTTGTTTACATAGGCGACGTGCGCAGCCGCCCGCTGCTTGAAGTATTCCATACCGCGGTTGAGCTTCAACACGCCCCACCAACAAGCCGCTGCAGTGAGCTCCGCAGGCGAGTCGCGCGTCGTGTCGAGCAGGAACAAGAGCTTGTGCTCGATCCACGGTTGTTCGTCGAGCTGACTGATATCGATGTATCGATTACCCAAGTGGATGTCTTGCTGAAGCGCGGAGCGACGCCGAACGAACTGAACCAGTTCCGATACGACGTCGCAATACATATTGGCGATGCGGGAGCTTCACATGCAGGACGGCCGGTCTGTTGGGATTGGGCCGTTGAGAAGCTCTCGCCAGACAAGTTGGTGCGGCGTCTTGCGGCATCGTCGTTCGATCAGATTGTCGTGCGCAACATTCCCAATGCGCGGCTATGGCAACCAATGATCGACTGGCGGATGTTGCGGGAGGCCGCGGACGATCAAACCGCCGAGCAGTTGCGAACCAATCGCATGTGTTCGACGTTGAAGCCTGGCAGGCAAGAGGCTGTTGATCCCGAAGAGCTGCTGCAATACGTTGCCGCGGCCCGATCTCCTGATGACGAGGTCGAACTGCTTGCCGGGGTCGAGAGCGACTTGGACAAGTTCGCTCTGCGCATCACTCGACGCGATCGGCAGCACCCGCGGGCAGCCCAACCGCGGTTCGATTTGCAACGTCGGTCTGAGCAAACGCCAGAGCACGCTGTTCAGGCCAACGTGCGGGCGTCTGCCTTAGGCAAACCGCTGCGAACAACATGGCCAGGCGATTTGGCATGGCGTTTCAGCCGTTATGCCAATCACCCGTTGCTGAAACACATAGCGTCTCAGTTGGTGCCGGAACTGAGAAGCATTTTGCAAGAGCGGTTGCCGAGCTACATGATTCCAGCAACCATCATGCTGTTGCCATCGATTCCAACCACGGCACGCGGCAAAGTC
>WGDQ01000358.1 GCA_015493185.1 Planctomycetaceae bacterium | reverse complement strand
TTCGGCTGCCATGCGAAGGCCAAGGGCATGCGCGGGCCGGACCAACCGGCGGGAATCGAGACATCGCGGCGTATGGCCCGATCGCCGGGGGTGATGGGCACGGCCTCGACGCGCAGCGTGGCGCCGGACGGACCACCCAGCGGGAAAACACCGGCCAAAAGGGGAAAGTCGCCGATGCGCAGCCGATAGCGGTAGCTGCCCCCGCCGCGATAGCGAACGTCGCGAACTTCGATGAAGTAGCGACCCGATGCCTGGAACACATGGCGGAGCCGTGCGTCGGGACCGATGCCCGGGGCATCGTCGCTGTAGGCCAATTCACGCCCCGAGGCGTCGAGCAGGCGAATGAGCGGGTCGAGCGGCCAGCCGATTCGCCGGGCAACCACTTCGATTGAAAGCCGCTGCCCGACAACGGCGTCGATGGCGTAGAGATCGACCGACTCCGGCTCGCACACGCCATCGATGGCGACCGGCGGCGTGATGGGCTGCGCGGTGTCGATGGTTTTGTTCTTGCCGTTGTCAGAAATGCTGGGCAGGTCGTCGATCATGATGGGCCGCAGGTTCGAGATGCCGGCGACCGTAGCAATGCGCAGCCCGCCGATGCCCACCGTGACGGTTTCGGGCAGCGTGAGTTGGTATACCACGCGCCGAGGCTGCTTGCCGTTGTCGTGAACGCCGGGGGCCAGTTGCACCGAGGCGGGAAAGCTGGTCCACAAACCGGTGGGTTGTTCGAGATGCTCGCCGTGGAGCGTGAGCGTGGTGGTTTGACCCGGTGCCACGGCGGCGGGGATCACCGGGCCCAGACGCGGCGGATCGGCGAGCGCGTGACCAGAGGGATTCGCAGCAAGCCAAACGGCGGCCAATGCGAGCGACCACGAAAGCATCCGATGTATCGAAACAGCATGCATGAGCATCGAGCCTTGGTGAAGACGGTGCTTTTTTCTTTCGAACCAGAATCTTGCGAACAAGCAGCGCGGGAAGATGCCAGATGCGCGAATGATGACGATATGGTGGCGACTCGAACGCCCCACGGGGCGGCGGCGGTTTTTTGGGGGACGCGTTCGCGCCGTGTGGCGGGTTGTTGCTAGTGGAGTGTTTGAGCAGGTGTCTTCAACAATCCAATTCCGGCTTCGATCGCGAGCGAGCCGACCGTCTGGTCGTCGGTTTGCATCGACCAGTCCGAGGAAGATTCGCCTGCTTCGCCCTCCTTCGGTATGAATCGCCTGCTCGCAATCTCGGGCGTGGAAGCGATTTTGAAGACACCTTCTGACGGCACGGCCGACCGACTGGCCGAGCATGGCACGACCGTGCCGATGGCTCGGTTTGCGCAGGTGGCCATCGCCAATCGTGTGAGGCCGGCAACTGCCTGACGAAACTGGACCGGGAATTTTATTGGGCCGTCGGCCCGATCGGTCCGATCGTTCATGGTCATTCGATGGTAAGCCGCGACAGAAGCGGCTGTCAAAACGATTTGGCGAGGCTGCCGGGGCCGTATGCCACGGGATTTGGGGCATGGCGGAACAGCGACAGCGCGGCATGGCGCGTGCGACGCCCTCACGGGCGTGACGGTGTTCTGAACAACCGGTGGCGGGCGAAAACGGGCAGTGCGGTCGAGGTGGGCGTGAAAAAATTCGACCGCTGCGGTGCGGCAGTGGTCGGTGGAGCCGTTCAAGCCAGGATTTTCGCTTTCCACTCGTTCAGCACGCCAATGGCCTGGGCGATTTCGGCCTTCTGCCGCTCGGGTTCTTGCGGAATCTCGCGTTCGATCGTGAGCGGCCCTTCGTAGCCGAGTTCGTGCAGTGTTTTCAAATACTGGCCGATGTCGACGTCGCCCTGCCCTAACGGAACCTCAGTGCCCCATTCTTGCCCGGGGCGGTCGGCCCATTTGGCGTCTTTGCAGTGAACGCTGCGAACGTAGCGGCCCACTTTTTTCAGTGCCGGAATCGGTTCGCCCGAACCGTAGAGGATCATGTTGGCCGGATCGAAATTGACGAACAGATTGTCGCGCTGGACATCGGCGATGAATTGCAGCAGTGCGTCGGCCGTCTCCTGTCCGGTTTCGAGGTGCAACGCCTGGTCGTTTTGTCCACAGTGGTCGCAAACGCGGCGGGTGACTTCGACCACGTTGGCGTATTCGGGGTCGTCGTGTGCGATGAAGCCCAGGTGCAGGGCCACCACGTCGACACCGAGCAGGCGGGCGAAATCGGCGATTTCGAGCATTTCCTGCGTGCGTGCGGCACGGGTTTCGGGCGGAACCAGACCGACGGTGCGGGCAACGGTGGGAATGTCCGCATAGCTCTCGCCTTCGAAGCCGCCGAAGACGGCCGTGATGCGGATGCCAAGCTGGCCGACGCGATCGAGAAACGCCCGGGCGGCTTCTTCGGTGCGTTGTGCCCGGCTGGGGGCGTGAAGCTGGATGGTGGGCACCTGTAGTTCGTGAGCGACATCGAGCTGGACGCCCAAGCCGGCGTCGATGCTGGCGAAAACTCCGATGGGCCATTTTTCCACGGCGCGAGTCTCCTTGTCCGACGGCTGCTGCAACATGGATCGAGTAACGCTCGACGCCCGCGCTGCGCGTGCCTTCTTTCAGGCATGTGCCGCAAGGTGCTCTGCGACGGCGGCCGAAGCGCGGGCTGCGTACGTGGTTTGGTATCACATCGGTGCCGCCACGAAAAGAGGCCGACGACCGAATGGGCGCGCGGACTGCCTGCAATCGCCCTGCAAGCGTCGCGGGACGCTCGGGGCCGCTGGCGATTGTGCGAGGCGCTTTTGCCGGCTGGCTCACGCAGGCTGCGAAGGTGGCACGCCTTCGGGCGTTTCGTCGCTGTCGATGTCGAACCACTCGGGTTTGAAGTCGACGCGACGCTTTTCACGAATGGCGATGTTGCTGGTCAGCGCGATAATGGCATCGGCCAAAGCGACTTCGGGGTGGCATTTCGGCCGATTGGCCGGGTCGGGATTGCGGATGCACCAGGCCCAGTGTTCGATTTCCTCGGTGTAGCCGCGGCTGACCGGGCCGGCTGTGGCCGCGCTGCCCACCGCTGCGGCGGCCGGATCGCCACTGGCCGAGGTGTCGAGCACGAGTTCGTCTTCTTTCTTCGAAACCTTGACCTTCGTGCTGGCCGAGCCGCTGGGAAAGATCATCACGTCGCGTTCGCGTTCGAGAATGAGCGTGCCCTTGGTGCCCATCACCACTTCGCCGTAGCCGCCGAAACCGTTGCCGTTGATCGACGAGTAGGTGACGACCACCTTTTTCTCCGGGTCGCGATCGTAGTCGGGCGCGGGGAACTCGAAGGCACAGTAAACGTGGTCTTCGACCTCGCGATCGACGGGAAACAGGTGCCGTCCGCCGACGGCCGAGACCGACAGCGGATGCACCTTTTTGCCGTCTTCACGCATGGCGCTGATGAAAATGCTGGCCGCATCGAGCTGATGGCTGCCGAGTTCGGCCATGAGGCCCCCACCGGTGCGCAGGAACAGCCGCCAACGGATCAGTTCTTCGAGCGGCGTGACCTGATGGGCGGTGCCACTGATGGGATCGGTGG
>WGDQ01000357.1 GCA_015493185.1 Planctomycetaceae bacterium | reverse complement strand
GGTCGGAAGGGCCCGGTCGAATGAATCGGCCGGTTTGTCTGTGATTCCCAAATGTCTGAAAACGTAACGGCTGTTCTGGTGTCGTTGGCCGGGGGCCGTCGTATCTATCTATCGTTTATCCGATCGTGGCACTCATCTGGAAAACGGGCAGCAGCAAAGCAATCACCACAACCAGGATGACGCTGGCCATAACCAACAGCATCATGGGTTCGAGCAAACGCACCATCAGGTCCAACTGTCGCTGCGTGCGACGTTCGATTCCGTTGGAAATCTCGACGAGCACCTTTTCCAGGTTGTTCGATTCTTCGGCCACGCTGATCATTTCGACCACGGTGCCGGGAAACAAACCGCAAGCGGCCAGCGGCTGCGACAACGATTCGCCCGACGTAATGTTCTCGGCCGCCTGCCGTATGGCGGTGGATAGCATGCGATTGCCTGTGGAATCGCTGCTGATTTCCAATGCGTGCAAAATCGGCACCCCGTTGTTCAGCAGCGTGCCCAACACGCGGCAAAAACGGGCCACGGCCAGGTTGAGATAGATCTTGCCGGCCAGCGGCACCTTCAACTTCAAGCGGTCGCGTAGTTCGAGGCCTCGCTCGGTTTTCAGTTGATTTCGCAACCAAAATGCCAAGGCCACCAGCGCCACGACCACAAACAGACCGTACGCACGCAAAAAATCGCTCAATCCCAACAGCCCGATCGTGAGGCTGGGCAGTTCGCCACGTTGGCGCAGGCGATCGAACAACTCGGAAAACTTCGGCACAAAGAACACGATCAACACGGTCGTTGCCGTGAAGCCGGCGATTCCCAGCAGAATCGGGTAGGTGACGGCTCCGACAACCCGGGCTTTCAGGTCTTCCTGTTCCTCGATGAACATGGCGGTTCGCTTGAGCACGTCTTCCAGAAAACCGCCTTCGCCGCCAGCCCGAACCATGCTGATCATCAGATCGTTGAAAACATCAGGATGTCGGGCGAACGCCGCGTCGAGCGTGGCCCCCTCGGACACTTGCTGGCGAATGTCGTCCAGCACCTCAGAAAGGTACGGGTGCGACGACTGACGCGAGAGCACCTCGAGTGTGCGCAACAGCGGCACCCCGCTTTCCAATAGATCGGCCATTTGCGACAAGGTGGTGGCCAGCAGTTGCGAGCGGACCTTACGCTTCGAACCGAAGAGCCCCTTGGAAGCTCCCTTGGCAACGGCGCCGCTGGTCGACGACCGTTTGCCGCGACGCCCCGCCTCTTTTTCTTTGCGCAGGTTCGCCTCGTCCGACATTTTCCGCCGTTGGCCATTTCGGCCGGGCGAAGTCGGAACTGCCGCACGGTTTCGCGGTGCGCTGGTCGCCGATGGCATGGTGTCGCTCTAGGTAAGGCTCTTCGGACGGAAGCGACCATGTATGCCGCTTTCGTCGCGGGGTGGGATCACTCAACGTTGTTCCCGATCGGGTCGGGATACGTAGCCGAACCGAAGCTCGGCCGGTGTCGCGTGACAAATTTTTTTCAAGGCGGGACCCGGCGTCTGCGGCAACGCCAGGCATGGGTCGTAGGTATGTCGTGTCTGCGGGATCGTCTATCTGTTCGCTGCCGGCCGTGGAATGGTTCGCATCATTTGCGTGAACTCAGGAAAAGGGGGTCGCCTAACATTTCCCGCAGTTCCTGCAACACGCGGGGCAATCATTGTTTATCGTTCACCTTTTGCCCGCGGTGCCAATGGAACTATCCGTTCGCGTCTGCAAATGTCGAAATTATTTATCCGAGCCGACAGGCCAACAAATCCGTTTGGTTGCTAACAATGCTACCCACTCCTTTGGGAGCTAACTTTGCACGTCGATTCTCCCTTTTTTACCGTCGATTATTCGGCGTGCGTGTGGGCGTGCGTTGACGGCATTCCGTCGTTCTATTGGTTGGTTTGGTATTTTTGTTTGTCTTTTGTTTCGCGGTGTTTGTCTTTTGTTTCGCGGGCTCGCCGCTGTTGTGTGGTTTGCCAGTGTTTCAACCGTCCGCCTTCGTTACGCGGACAACTTCTTCGACGGTGGTCTTTCCGTCGATGACTTTTTG
>WGDQ01000356.1 GCA_015493185.1 Planctomycetaceae bacterium | reverse complement strand
GGCCTGGTATCGTTGGCTCCGGAGTAGGGTAGGGACTAGGTGGTCGGGGGTAGAAGATGTCTCCGGACTCCATCTGTATCGCCTCCCGAATCGGATCCTGGAGGCCCTGTGGATCGTTCCGATCGATGGGCCCATTCCCCACATACCGATACAAATTCGCATCACCCGCATTGAACCCAATGGGGTCTTCGCTCAGCCACTTGCCCACGCTCGGGTCGTACCAGCGGGCGCGATCGTAAAGCAGGGCCGGTTTTCAACACCGCGCGTGCGTTTCACCCTGGCATTCCAGGGATTTACTGGCACACGAAGTGGCGCCGTTTGGGTGCGATCAACACTTCGCGCACACGCGCGCGTGCGCGCGAGGGAAAGGGGCGTCTCATGTTTTCAAAGATCCCGGCGGGCCCAGCGCCCGCCGGGATCAATTGTAACACGACGCTACTCGCCTTGCTCTGTTTCAGACGCTTCCGAACAGTCGGCGCCTCTCGCTTGTCCGTCGCCTTCCGGCGACTTCAACCGCGCCGGATGCGTCTTGTTGTGAACCTCCTTCAAGTGCTTCATCGAGATGTGCGTGTAGATCTGCGTCGTTGACAGGTTCGAATGACCCAACAAAGATTGCAGCGATCGCAAATCGGCACCATTTTCAAGCATCAACGTCGCTGCCGTGTGACGAAATACATGGCAACTACCCGTCTTGCCCACCTCCGCACGCTTGATGTAATCGGCAATCAACAGAGACAGATTCTCTGGGCCCAACGGACGGCCACGCCGCGAAAGATAGATCGTCGACGCGTTCGTCAGCGCCGCCCAGGCCGGACGTACCTCCTCGACGTACTTCCGCAGCCAGGCCAACGCGCGATCACCGATCGGCACGTGACGGTCCTTCGCACCTTTGCCTTGACGGATCAAGACCGTGCCACGCTCCCAGTCCACGTCGTGCACCTGCAGCTGGATCAACTCGCCGCGACGCATGGCCGTCGAGTAAAACGTTTCCAGCATCGACCGGTCGCGAATCCCCAGCGGACTGCCCAGGTCGCAGACGTTCATGATCGTGTCCGCTTCGCCGGCGGTCAGCACGTTGCTGGGCAAACGCTGCTCTTCCTTGGGCAACTCCAGCTCCGAGGCCGGATTGGTCGTCAGGTACTTTTGCTTGACCAACCAACGGAACCAGGTACGCAGCGGAACCAGCCGCGTCAGCTGGCTGCTGAAGCGCAGCGGCTTGCCCGTCTTCGTGCGGTAGTGGTACAGGTGACGCTGGTAAGCGCCCAGCACGGTCGCCGTGATCTCCTCGACCGTGTCGATGCCACGGTCGTCGCACCACTGCAGAAAGTCGCCCAGGTACGACCGACGCATGGCCACCGTTCGCACCGAGTAGTTCCGAACTTGCAGGTGCTGCAGGTGACGCTCCAGCAACACCGTGAGGGGTTCGGACTTCCGCCACGGTTTTCGGGACGTCTTTCGCGAGGTCTTTTTCCTGGCTGCCATCGAAGGCTCCTTTCGAAGGTGCTCGGCGCGCACCGGTAGCGCGGTGGACCAAGCGGGGGTTGAAAACGACACCGCCCACGCGGCGGGGTCAGACAAAGATCCGATTGCCAAGAGCGACAGAGGCCATGATGGCCTCTCTATATTCTCTCGGCTTTGCAGATCCCCAAAGTCGCTGCGCGACCTTGGGCAATTTAAGAAAACTATAGGGCTGCAAGAAAACGCGTTTTTTTGAGGGGCCTATACCCTTTTTCGCGCTGTGCTTGACGTCTCTTGAAGCAACCCACTGTTGCCGAACGGCTTACGCCGTTGTTCTTGGCGCACAAGGGGGGCTCAATGGATGCTCAATGGGGGCTCAATGAGGGCTCGAACTGGCCGTTTCGATGCTCGAAGTGCCCTTTTCAATGCTCGAACTACCTCCGAGCATGCTCGAACTGGCTTTTAAGATGGACTGTCTTGGTGAGACGGGAAACATAGGTCAGTCGGGCTGAAAATGGCTCGTCTTGTGTGCGCCAGCCGTCGTTGGGCAACGCACGAACGTGCTGCCGAGGGCAACGCCCGTGGTGCGCCAGCACGCAAACGCAAGTGCCCCAATTTCGCCGAGTGGCGGCGCACTGATACTTCGTAGTCAGTCTAAGCGGGACCGCGATGTTCTGGCAAGCCACCCACCCGGAATTTTGCGCCAGTGCAGCAGGCGTTGGTCTGCGATCGGCCGTGCCTTATTGAGACAATCGCTGTTCCGGGGAGGTGTCCTGGGTCGCTTTGCATGGAGATCGGCCGTTAACGGGGCGATGTGGGCCTCCGATTTCGCCGTTTGGGCCTCCATCTCAATAAGGGCACGTCTCGCGGGCGCCGCGCCGCTCCCTCGGACCTCTCCCACAAAGGCGACCGTGCCGCCTACGTCTGCGCCGTCCGTCGGCCGCCAAACTCGCTTCGCTCAGACAAGGCGAGCGACCGACGACCGGCTCCGACGAAGGCGACACTACCGGGGTCGCCGCGCAGGCAGCCAACAAGAGCGTGGTTCACACCTGACAGCGCATCGGACTCCGCTTGGTCGCTGGTCCCTGTGCACGGGAAACGTCTTTGGCGCGGAAGCTTCTCCCGCCTGGCTACCGGCCATCGCCATGCCCGCTCCCGGCGCTGCGCCGCTGCCTTGCGACCGGGCTCTTACTCCACACCGGCCTCAAGAATGAGGAATTTGGCATCCATGCCTGCATCTGTTCTTGTCGCGGGCGTCCGTGCCCTGGCGGCCGGCCGCACTCACTCGCTGCCATTGACGGCGGCCACGTCGATCGGGGTGCCCATCGTTCACAATCGGTCACCCTCTCACCGCTGCACCGCTCGATCGACGCGACGGGCCAACGCTCGTCGTGCGGCGATTCTTCCTTCAGCTGCTGCGGGCAGCAGTAACGCCGTGCATGCCGAACCACTTCGGTGCCGCTTCCCGGCCCGTCCCTTGCGGCGGCCGCGGGCCGCTGGGCGGCTGCGCCGTCCTCGCTGCCGGGCACCGCTCGGGTTCCGGCGATTCAAGCAGAATTCTTTCATTCAGCCCTCATCCTTCCGCCCTCCTCCTTGCGTTGGATCCGCTTCCCTGCCCGTTCGCTCGGATGCCATCCAGGCACCGCGGCCATCTTTCGGCGGCGATCGTCCATGATCGCCGCACGATCATAAGACAACGGGTACGCACTCCAATGAAGCAAGCCGCGATCCGATTCCGCGGGCGAGCAGAGTGGCGATGTCGACCAACGCTGTTTGCCCGCGGTTCGAGCTTCGGATAGTCCGCCTCGATGCCGCCGCCGGAGAAACGGCCCGCCTTCGGTCACGTCGGTTCGGCGGCGGTTGATCAGCGGTGAGTGCCGAGGTTGGCGGCATGGACCGAGCCGACACTGCGGAGGTTGCGGAAGGCGACGCGGTCGCCCCTCCCGGGACGGCCGCCAGATAAGCCGCGTAAGCCAATTGCCAGAAACGACTTCGCATTGCCCGCCGCGACATGGGGCCTGAGGACAGGTGCCATCGATGGGTGTCCCTGATTCTCCGGTTTTTTCC
>WGDQ01000355.1 GCA_015493185.1 Planctomycetaceae bacterium | reverse complement strand
ACTTCACACCGTGCCACGCTTGTTTGATGACGCACGGCCCTTTACGGACTGGCGACGGTGCCGCGCGATCGAACAAACAGCTCGTCGTCACACCTGACCGACGGCGTGCCATGCACGACCGGCGATTGGTAAGCTGTCATGCATCATCGATCATGTTGTCGCACACGGTCGATGGTTCGACGGAGACGGTTCGACGGAGACGCATCGACGGAGACGCATCGACCGAGGCATATCAACGGTTTGTCCAGCGCGGTCGGCGAGTTGTCGGGCGAAGCTGGCCAATGGTGGTGAATACTGGTGAATGGTGATGCACGAGTGACGGCCACCTGGCATGTGGATCCAGTGGCCCTCGATAGAAGTGGCTGCGACAGGCTGGACAGCAAACGCGGCCAGACGTCCTGAGGCTCCGATACGATACGATCGGCGCCCCGAGCACGTCAGCCGACTTGGCGAACGCAGCGGACCTGTCAGATCAGCAGGGAAACAATGTCTGAGCGAACCATACGCGTGAAGGCGCTTTGCCGCGTCGAGGGCGAAGGTGGGCTGTACATTCGTCTGCAAAACGGCGCGATTGCTGACGTGCAGCTCAACATTTATGAGCCGCCCCGACTGTTCGAATCGCTGCTGCGTGGGCGCCCGTTGGAAGACGTGCCCGATATTACGGCACGCATTTGCGGGATTTGTCCGGTGGCCTATCAGATGAGTTCGGTTCACGCGTTGGAACGGGCACTCGATGTTCGTGTCGAGCCGGGCATCCGACGTCTGCGGCGGCTGTTGTATTGCGGCGAATGGATCGAGAGCCACGCGCTGCACATCTATATGCTGCACGCGCCCGATTTTCTCGGCTACGAAAGCGGTATCGACATGGCACGCGACCACCGCGAAGTGGTGGAACGCGGCTTGCGAATCAAGAAGATCGGCAATCAGTTGCTCGAACGGTTGGGCGGTCGGGCAGTTCATCCAGTGAACGTGCGCGTTGGCGGCTTTTACCGCGTGCCGCGTTCCGAAGAGCTGGTGTCGCTCGTGCCAGATTTGGAATGGGCCGTCGAGGCGGCGATCGATACGGCCCGATGGGTGGCCGGCTTCGAGTTTCCGGAGTTCGAACCGTCGTACCAGTTCGCGGCACTGGTACACGACGACGAATATCCGATGAACGAGGGTCGCGTGGGCGTGGGGCGCGATTTGGCCGATCGCCAACTGATCGAGGTGACCGACTACGAGGCGGCGTTCGAGGAGTTTCAGCTTCCTCACACCACGGCGTTGCACTCGCGTTACGTGCGCGGGAGCGAGCCGCGTTATCTTGTGGGCCCGTTGGCCCGCCTCAATTGGAACCACCAACGGTTGGCGCCCCGCGCGCGCCGTTTGGCCGATGAGCTGATCGGCGATTGGCCTTGCCGCAATCCGTATCGCAGCATCGTTGCCCGTGCATTGGAAGTAGTTCACGCTTGCGAGGAGGCACTGGCGATCGTGCGCGATCTGCCGGACGTTTCGCGAGCGCATGCCGAGTACACACCGAGCGCCGCGGTGGGCGCGGCCGCTACGGAAGCACCACGCGGCCTGCTGTATCACCGGTACGACGTCGAGGCGGATGGTCGAGTTCAGCACGCGAAGATCGTGCCGCCTACGTCGCAGAATCAATCGCGGATCGAGGCCGATCTGCGCGAGTTGTTGCCGTCGCTGGTCGACCGTGACGAGCAGACCGTGGCCATCGAGTGCGAACGATTGGTGCGGAGCTACGATCCCTGCATCAGTTGTGCGACGCACTTTCTGAAAGTAAAGATCGACCGCGCGTAGGTCGGCCGGCGAAAACACCGGTGACGTGATGAGCAGACGACACACGGCGGACCCGCGATTGGCAGGGCGGAAGCAGTCGATCTGCTTTTTCGGCCTGGGAAGCCCGCACGGTGATGACCATGTGGGCTGGATCGTGGCCGAACGTCTCGCAGACGAACATCTGCCGGGGCTTCGCATTGCGAGATGCCGCACTCCGCTGGAGCTAGTGCATTGGGCCGATGCTGAAGAGTCGTCTGCTGTCCGGTGCGATCGTTGGATCATCTGCGATGCGTGTCAGGGGATGGGACCGCCGGGAAGCATTCGCCGGCTGGAATGGCCCGCGATGCGTTGTGAGATAGTCAGCGAGCGGCCGCACAGCCACGGCTTGGGCCTGGTGCCGGTGCTCGAACTGCTGGACCGCTTGGGACGGCTTGCCCCCGGTGTGGTCGTCTTTGCAATCGAAATCGCCGGTGCCGCCCCCGACCAACCGCTGTCTGACGCGGTGCGCGCGTCGGTTCCGCGACTGGTCGAGCTAATCCGGCAGGAAATCGCAGCGCCGTGAAGCGGCGCGGGCTTTGGCGGAAACGGTACCGCGCTGAGGCGATCGCATCGGCCCCTGTGGCAACGGCCGCGATGTTTCTCGGGTGCGACGGCGGCGGTTTGCACTCGAGCAGGTCGCCACGAGTGGCGCGAGCCGGCTGCGATATCGCGGGAGTGCAAGCCCCACCCACGATTGGAATGTATGCACAAACAGCGATTTCCCACCGCGCGCCGGTCGGCGCG
>WGDQ01000354.1 GCA_015493185.1 Planctomycetaceae bacterium | reverse complement strand
GTTATTTTGCACCTCCACTTCGCACCTTACCACTGCGTTCGCAAGCGGCTTCACCATCGCGTTCGCAATCGACGCCTACCATGCGTTTGCAGTCTATGTAGCCGTTGGTTTTTTCGTCGCCAGCCCACGCATTGTTATGTTTCTGGAGTGACAAACGACTGTTCTACGCACATCGTTTTATCCGTTACGCAAAACAGGAGGCCCGTGTAGCTGGGCCTCCTGTGTTGCGACTGTTCGCGGAGTGTCGGATCCAGATCAGTTGCGTCGTTGCCGCGATGTTCGGAGCAACATGCCGGTGAACACCGCGCCAAAGGCAGCCAACACGTAGCTGGCCGGTTCGGGAACCACAGCCGTGTAGGCAACATTATCAATATACGCCGTGATCGTATTTCCGGGCTGCGGCGCGCCGGATCCCGATGCATCGATTATTCCAAACGCGTCCAAAGCAAAGTTCTTGCCTGCATCGGCGTTTGTGAGTTCCACGACCGACGTTCCCCCGCCAGGGCCGTCGATCGTAAGCTCTAATCGGCCCACGCCGTCCGCCCCGCCGGAAGGATCGAATACGTAGGACCAATTTCGATCGATGTTGGGAAAACCTGTCAGCACGATGTTGCCACCGGAGTAGAACGATCCGTCGCTGAATTGGATGGCCGCTCGCGCTCGCACGCTGCTGGTCGACAGTTCGAGAACGACAAGACCAATCGCTCCAACGCCGCCAGGTACCGATGTGTTGAAATGGGCCGCGAAGAAACCCCCGTTGAATGCTGCCGATATGTTGGTGATGTCCAACAGCCCCGAGGCCTGGATGTGGTCGTTGCGATCAAGCGTTCCGCCAAGGTTGACATCGGCGTAGTAGCCCGGCCCGATATCGTCGCGATTGAAGGTGCCACCCGCTTCGCCCGGCAAACCGCCGGCAAAGTTGGTGTTGCTGAAGCCGTAGTTGGTTTGTCCGGTGCCTCCACTGGTGTTCACCTCGACCCATCCGTCGGCTGCCGCCGCCGCCTCGCTGTCGAACGACTGGAATTTCAACGGACCGGCCGTTACCGTTCGAGGCATGCCCGCCAGGCTGCCGATAGCGAGGAGAGCCGCGAGTGGTGAATATACAATGAAATATCTCGCCGGAAACATTGTTTTTTCTCCCATGGCTTGACATGAATCTACTCATTGTGGCGGGGTCTCTGCGATATTAAGGCCGTTATCGCGGCATTGTCAAGAAAATTCCTTTTCAAAATCATTGAATATTCAATACAATGATCGGTGTCGGTGCCCCCGTTGATTTATAAGCCCGTTGTTTCTGGTCGTTTTTGTCGCGAAAGGCGAGTGCGAAGATGACCGCCACGATTCTCGACGTCGCCCGTCAGGCCGGCGTGTCGGCCGGCACGGTCAGCCGTGTTTTGAATGATCACCCGTCGGTTTCGGATGAGAACCGCCAGAAAGTGCTACGGGCGATCGAACGGTTGCGCTATCGTCGGCGGCAGCAGAAGGTTTCCGCTGCGGATCTTTATCCGCTCCGTGGTCGCAACGTGCTGTTGTTGTTGCTAGGCATGGATCAGTCGTTGGCGCGGCTTCCTGTGGTTGCGGCGGCCATGCATGGCGTCGAATCGGCCTTGCGCGAATCGGGGGCCAACTTGTTGTTTGCCGACGTGCCGTACCCGGATCGCGTGCCCGATGTGTTGCAACGCAATCGGATCGATGCATTGGTGCTCAAAGGTGCCTTGCAAGGCGCCTTGATCGAGAACATGGCACCGGCGCTGCGCGATGCGTTGGCCCGTTTGCCCATCGTGTGGTTTTTAGGAAGGCCCGATGGCGCGCCGGGCGATGTGGTTCAGGCAAACGACATGCACGTCGGACGGCTTGCCGCCCAATGCCTGTTGGATCACGGACACCGGCGACTGGCGTTTCTCAGCCCCAAGCCCACACAAACAACGCTCATGCGTCGCGAAGCCAGCTTCGTATTCTATGCGCAACGAGGGGGCGCCACCGTCGAAACCTTTCTTGGCAGCGAGCAACAATGGCCGTTCCCCTCGCCGGCCGTAGATCAGGTGGAAATGGTGCAGGAACTCGTAGACCGGCTATTGCAACGCCCGCAGCGCCCCACGGCAGTTTTCGCACCAGACGACAGCATCGCCGTGCTGATTTATCGGGCGTTGGCGCAAAGAGGGCTGGCAGTCGGGCAGGACTTGAGCCTCGTTTGCTGCAACCGAGAGCCATCGCTGCTGATGGGGTTGCTTCCCACGCCTACTGCCATCGACACGCATGCCGAGCAGATCGGCAGG
>WGDQ01000353.1 GCA_015493185.1 Planctomycetaceae bacterium | reverse complement strand
TGGCTCGTGTATCACCACCATCGGCGCTTGCCCAAGACGGGGGCCGACCGCTTGGAAGCCCCTTTGGCACAGGCGACACGCACACCCCGGACACACCGTACACGGGCGCGCGACGCGCGGCCGGAAGAACGTGACGGGACGCACCGCCGCGGTGCAGCCGCGCCCGCGGACGGCGGGGCAGCAGCGGCCACTTCAGCGGCCGATTGCGTGGTGCCATGCCCGGTGGAAGATACGTATGGCTACAACCAATCGCTGCCGCGACGGGTGGAAGAAACGCATCCGGTCGGCGATCTGTTGCTCCGCTGCCGCTTGAGAACCAAGGGAAACGGCCGGCTTTGGCTCTGGGCCACGAACGGGCGCGACCGGTTGGCGGTTTGCATCGAACCACGACGCGGCGCCGCACACTGGTTTCACAACCAGCGCGCGGTGCGAACGGGGGCGATTGAAAGGTGGCCTGAGGGAACCTGGCTCGACGTGGAAATGTCGATTGTCGACCACCAGTTGATCGTTGCCATCGACGGCCGCGAACTGGGCACGGCGTACGCTTTTCAGCCCGTAACCGCCACGGCCGTAAGCGCAACCCATGCAAATGCGATCACGTCCGGCGGCCGGCGGAACGATCGGGAGACCGAAACGAGCGACGGCCGCAACCGCGGGAGTGGAACGAGCGGCGCAGAGCGCATGGCCGGGCCGGACGACGCCCAAGCGGTGCGCCGCCTGCTTTGTCGCCCCATGGCGATCGGGGCCGAAGGGCTGGAGGTCGAAATCGCGTGGCTCACGGTGTTGCGCGATGTGTACTACACGGCCGGACCGCTGCCGATTGCGGGAAGCCGACCGACGACCGTTGCCCGGCTGAACCGGCACGAATTTTTCGTTTTGGGCGACAACAGCCCGGTGTCGTACGACAGTCGGGCCTGGCGGTGCGGACCGGGGCTCGACGAACGGTTGCTGGTGGGTCGGCCTCTGGTGGTGCATTTGCCGGTGCGAAACGTGCGCTGGGGCCCCCGTGGGCGCACGTTCCGCATTCCTGACGTACGGCGAATCCGCTATATTCGCTGAGCGACACAGGTCCGCGGGCCGGGGTTTTCCTACGGCTGGCGGTGATTTTGCCGTTTGTTTTCCGGCCTTGGACTCTTTCGCGTTTTTCTTTTTTCGCGCTTTTTCGCGTTTTTGTCGCAGTTCGCTATTCCTGAAACGACCCGCTAGGACGGATTCCGACGATGATGGCTCGCCGCAAAACAAGGGCTCGCAACACGGGTCGGGGGGTATCGGCACCGTCGCAGTCGGCGGCGCCCCCGACCACGGCTTCGCACGGTGAGCGGCCTCCCCGTGCAAAGAGCGGTGAGGGCGGCTTTCGCGAAACGGTCGAGTCGATCGTGATCGCCTTTGCGTTGGCGTTTTTGTTTCGCACGTTCGAGGCCGAGGCCTTTGTCATTCCCACCGGGTCGATGGCGCCCACGCTGATGGGCCGTCATAAAGACGTGACGTGCGACGTTTGCGGCTATTCATTTCAGGTGAGCGCCAGCGAAGAGGTCGACGCCCGCAGCGGTCGGCGGTTGCCGCGCGACGTGATTTCGGCCACCTGCCCGATGTGCCGGCACACGATCACGGGGCTTAGTGAAAAACGGCGTGATGAGCCAACGTATTCGTACAACGGCGATCGGATCATTGCCGCCAAGTTCGCGGGGCGGGCCATTCATCCGAACCGTTGGGATGTGGTGGTGTTTCGCTTTCCCGAAGAGGCACAAACCAACTACATCAAGCGATTGATCGGTTTGCCGGGCGAGGTGGTGCGGATCTTTCGCGGCGATATTTACACGCGGCCACTCGACGGCGAGGGGGCCTTTCAAATCGAGCGCAAGCCGCCGCAGAAGGTGTTGGCCACTTTGCAACTGGTGCACGACAACGACTATTTGCCGGCCGCCGTGCTAGAGGCCGGTTATCCGCGCCGTTGGCGGCCGCTTTCGGGCAGCAAAGAGGAAGACGAAACAAGCGGCGTGATGGGCTGGAAGCTGATCGATGACGGATCGGGTTTCGCCATCGATGCGGGCAGCGAGGGCACCGAGTGGCTCGTGTACGAGCACACGGTACCTCCGCCGTGGCTGGGCAAAGAGGAGCTGCGCCGGGCAGCCCAACGGCAACTGCCACGTCCGCAACTGATTACTGATTTTTCGGCCTACAATACCGAACGCACGAGCGGTTTCAGTCCCGAGCCGCCACCCGAATCGCTGGGGCTGCACTGGGTGGGCGATCTGGCTATGGAGCTGGAGCTGAACGTCCGCCGAGCAACCGGACAGCTTACGCTGCGATTGATCGAAGGCGGCACCGCGCTGGATTGCCGCGTGAACCTGGAAAACGGTAAAGCCGTGTTGGCCTGCGACGCTCTGGAAGACTACCACCCGCAGGCAGAAACTCCGTTGCACGCCCCCGGCAAATATCATCTGCGATTTGCCAACGTAGACGACCAACTGCTGCTGTGGGTAGACGATCAGCTTGTTGAGTTCGATGCGCCGACCGCTTATGGGCCGTTGCCCTCTCGCAATCCGCAACCGGCCGACTTGAGGCCCCTGCGCATCGGATGTCGGCAGGCAACCGTCGAGGTGAACCACTTGCGTGTGTGGCGCGACCTTTATTACATCACGGCGCGGGGTATTTTGTCGCACTACGATATGCAAATGATCTCGGATTTCGTGCGGGAAGACGATCCGGAGACGTTCGCCCACGTGACGGCCCGTTCGGTGGCCCAATTCATGTCGACACCTGCCAAGTGGCGTGTGTTCTCGCGACTGAAGCCGCGCGACTTTCGCATCGAGGCCGATCAATTCTTTTTTCTGGGCGACAACAGCGCCCGCAGCAAAGACAGCCGACTGTGGGCCACCGGGCGGCATGCGACCGACATTCCGGCACACGTGGTCGAGCGCGATCTGCTGATCGGCAAGGCGATTTACGTTTACTGGCCGCATGCACTGCCGGCACCTTACCACGTGACGCTCTCGGTGCTGGGGCGACAAATTCCTTTCCCGTTTTATCCGAACTTTCACCGCATGGGCTTCATCCGCTAAGTTAAGGGGCGGTGGCCGTTGCAACGGGCGGAATGCGTACGTGGAGCGGAGCGTGCCGCAGCCGCCCCGTCGTGGTTTTTCGAGCGTGCAAAATAGCCTTGAGAGTCGAGCCGCGGCGCACTGATAGTTTTGAGAACCGACCCGCGGCGCATGCGACGCGGCTCATGAAGGATCGCTTGCCATGGCACTGCTGGAAGCCGAAGGGCTGGTGAAAATCTACGGACGCCGCCGCGTGGTGGATGGTGTCGACTTCAGCGTGGATGAAGGCGAAATTGTCGGCTTGCTGGGCCCCAACGGAGCCGGTAAGACGACCAGCTTTCGCATGACCTGCGGCATGATCGAGCCCAATGGCGGTCGCGTGCGGCTGGGCGGCATCGACGTGACGCGCTGGCCCATGTATCGCCGGGCACGCGAAGGCGGCATGGGCTATCTGGCCCAAGAATCGAGCGTGTTCCGAAAGCTGCGGGTCGACGAGAATTTGCTCGCGGTGATGGAGCTTCTGGGCATGGACCGCAAGACGCGTCGCCGACGCTGCGACGAGCTGCTCGAGCGGTTTGGCATCGCCCGACTGCGACGTTCGAAGGCACAATCGCTCTCGGGCGGTGAGCGCCGGCGACTGGAAATCGCCCGCTGCCTGGTATCGGAACCGAAGATCATATTGCTCGACGAGCCTTTCACGGGCATCGATCCGGTAACGATTGCCAGCATTCAGGAAGTGATTCGCGACTTGCGCGACAGCGGCATTTCGATTCTGATCACCGACCATCAGGTGCGCGAAACGTTACAGATCACCGACCGCAGCTACGTGATACGCGAGGGGCGCGTGCTGTGTCAGGGAGCGCCGCAAGAAGTGCTGCGCAACCCCGAGGCCCGCAAATACTACTTCGGCGAGGGGATGGATATCGACGTGCGCGGCACGCCGCCCGGCGAGTCGTCTTCATCGAGCCAGGACGAGGCCGCGTGAAACCGGGATTGGGGGCCGGCTGAAAAAAACCGGCAACGGCCCGATGACGGCGGCCGGCAAGCACTTGCGACGCATGCTGGCAGTGCCCCGACGCGCGGCACCGTGAAGCTGCTTGGCCGACGGGCCGGACGACGCTACGATGGGGCGGTTGTCGGGTTTCGACTGCCGCGACCCGCATCGGCATGCGTGTCTGACGTCGCGGCGAGCGGCCGAAACGGGCAGAAAGCAAAAACAGAAAAACGACGAATCGGATGGAAAACGCGAGTGCCGTACACGCCTGGCCCGATGCGCTCGATCTCGGGGCAATGTTATTGCTCGCCGGGATGATTCTCTCGCTGACCGTGGCGGGCTACGTATTCATGGTGCTCGACTATCGGGCCTATTTGCGTTCGCTGCGGCGGCACCTGGTTCGTGCGTGGCAATGGATCGACCATACGCCCGATTGGGTGTTGCGCGAAACGCCGCCGTGCCTGCGAGCATTGGGGCTTCGGCTTCCGTGTAGCGAAGACGATTTGCTGCGGGCGTATCGCAACAAGATCAAGCAGTTGCATCCTGATCGGGGTGGCGATGAGCGGCAGTTTCTGAGAATTCAGTCGCAGTTCGAAGCCTCGCTCCAATTCTTACGACGCTACGAGGCATCGCGGCAGGCGTCGGCCACCCGCAGCACGCGTTCGCAAGGTATCGCATAACCGCCGTGTCAGCGGCAGACGGCATCGACAAGCCTGAGCGCGTTTTTTCTTTGCTATTTCTGCGCAAGCCGGACCAAGAGGGGCTTTGGCCGCTTTGGCGAGAGCGCTGGCAACGAGATGCCGCGAAACCGGTCGTCTGGCGAGCCGGCGGTTTTGTTCGCATGTCGGCCGACCACGAAGCGCTTTTACTTCGAGCGGCGATGCCGGCCGATATTATGCTTGCAAGCCGGACGCCTTGGTTGCAGATGCCGCGGCCACGCGCCACGATCGGCGGATCAGCAGGACGCGGCGGAAGAATGATCGCCGGTGCTCGCCACAGCCGCTTGTGAGTCGGCAGCGTGCCCCGATGCATCGCTGTTCCATCGCGGTGGAGGAAAGTTGTGCGGCCATAGGCCCCGAAGTCGTTGAACCAAAACCGCTTGGCCAGGCGGTAGGCGAGGCTTTTCTCGGGCACTTCGCGGCCGGGATGATATTGCGAGGGGCGGGGCTGCATGGCACGCAGTTCTTCCAGCACCGTGCGACGGGCCGTCGTATCGCGAGCGCCGTGCTTGTCGGCCAGTTGGACGAGCAGGTCGGGCCGCTCGAGCACGATACAACCGCGCGTGGTGCTGGCGGCCAGTTGGCGGAAATCTCTCAAGAACTCCGACTGGTTGAAGATGGTTTGCAGCGGCCGCTGTTCGTGAATCGAATCGGTGGCCAGTTGGATGATCGGACACGGTTCGATATCGCCCCACGGGCCGACATGGTGCGTGAAACCGGTGGCCGCCGGGCAAAGCGCCTGCCCTTGACCGTCGTAATAGGCGTCGATGATGACGATGGGTTTGCGGGCCCGCATTTCGACAACAAAGCGACGGGCCTCGTATTGCTGCTCGGGCGTGAGCGCCAGCTCGGGGCACGCATCGGGGCCCACCGGACGGTAGACGTGGTACCAGAGATACATCACGCCCATGTCGATCAGCCGATCGACCCACGTCTCGTCGAGCAGGTCGTCGAAATTGGTTTGGCAAAGGCTCGTGCACACGCCGGTAAACAGTTTGTGTCGCAGGGCGTTTTGAAGCCCTTCCAAGGTTCGGTTGTAAACGCCGGGCCGTCCGCGGCGCTGGTCGCTGATGGTTTCGGTTCCCTCGACACTGATCAGCGGCGTGACGTTGCCCAACTCGCGTAGTCGGCGGGCGACCGAATCGGTGATGAAGTGGCCGTTGGTGAACACCTGGAAATAGCAATCGGGGTGATCGGCCAAGATGTCGAGCAATTCGGGGTGCATGAAGGGCTCGCCACCCAAGATGCCGAAAAACGAATTGCCGACCGCTTTGGCCTCGTCGATGGTGCGGCGAAGCGCCTGACGATCGATTGTTTGCTGCTTGGCCCCAACGTCGACCCAACAGCCCTGACAGCGCAGATTGCAACTGTTGACGATCGACAAGTAAAGAAACGGTGGGAAGAATTCGCCACGTTTCAAGCGCGCTTTGTGCTTTTGAACCGAACGGATGCCGCGGAAGCCCATGTTCCACATCAGCTTCCACAGCAATCGTTTGTCGGTTTCCAGAGCGAGTCGTTTCGCCATCCGCAAATACATGGAACACTCACGTTTCGGCAGGCAGGTGTTGGTTGTCGGCGTTTCCGGCGCGTGTGTCGCGAGCGGCCCGCGCCGTTGGCTTGCAGGACAAGCACGGCTTGCACCTGGGTAGTTGCAAGCAGGTGCCGCGTCATGCGCCGCAAGGTGTGTCGTCGATTCTGAACCCTGATTGTAGAAC
>WGDQ01000352.1 GCA_015493185.1 Planctomycetaceae bacterium | reverse complement strand
GCTGACGGCCTTGCTCTACTTTGCCGGTGGGCCTGAAAACCCGTTTGCGATTTTCTACCTGGTTAATTTGACGCTGGCCGCCGTGGTGCTCGCGCCCTGGTGGGCATGGGCGATCACGGCCCTGACGATCGGATGCTTCGGGCTGTTGTTTTTCGTGCACGAGCCGCTGCCGCTGGTCGAGGGGGCGGCGCTCGGCACTGCCGAGGCCGGTTCGGCGGTGGGCTGGCCCGTTCCGCTGCCGTTGGTGGGCTTCTTCGCGGCCTTTGTGACATGTGCCTTGGTGATTGTTTACTTCATCACGCGCGTGACCGTAGAGCTGGAACGGCGCGAGGCCCAACTTCGCGAAGCCGAGCAACAACGCGCGCACGGGGAAAAGCTCGAAGCGCTGGCCACGCTGGCCGCGGGTGCGGCGCACGAGTTGGCTTCGCCGCTTTCGACCATCGCCATTGCCTCGAAAGAATTGGAATACGAGGCGGCGACCAGTGAAAGCCTGCAAAACGTGGCCGAAGACATCCGGCTGATTCGAGCGGAAGTGGATCGCTGCCGGGCCATTTTGGTGCGGATGTCGGCCGACGCCGGGCAGGCGGTGGGCGAAACATGGCGGCGGCTTTCTGCGGCCGAGTTGATGGAAGCCACGCTCAGCGCGATGAAGGGCCGTGAGCGCGTCGGCGTGCGGCACGATCATGGCGCGGCCGCATGCCGGTTGCACGTGCCGGCCGAAAGCCTGGCTCAGGCGCTACGAGGCATCATCCAAAATGCCCTGGATGCATCGCCCCCGGAAACCACCGTTGAGGTGACGATCCACGCGACCGAGGGGCGCTATCTGACCATTGCCGTTCGCGACCGTGGGCCGGGCATGAGCGACGAGGTGCTGCGCCGGGCCGGCGAGCCGTTTTTTACCACCAAGCAGCCGGGCCAAGGCATGGGGCTGGGGCTCTTTCTGGCACGCCGCGTGGTCGAGCGGCTGGGAGGTCGGGTGCGGGTTGCCTCGCAACCGGGCGAGGGATCGACCGTCGAGATTCGCGTTCCGCTGGAAAGCCGCTCGACGTCGAAGCCCTCGGCAAGGTCGCCGGCTTCGTAGCCGATCGGCCGCGGCGATCCGACTGCCTCGACCGCCTTCCTCCCGTGATGAACGAGCGGCCCCCGCCGGGCGGGACGGGGTGTTTTTTTCGCCGCATCCCACTCGATTCAAATGGCCGCTGGTGATACAAAGTAGGTTTTGTTGGCAATCTGACCGAGCGCTGCGGTCTGACCGAGCGCCGTGGCGCTTCGCTCCCTACGAAGAGGCATTTTCCGGCAGTGGAAAACCGTCTTCTGAGACGACTGGCGGAACATTTCCGCACGATTTTCGACGTCGAAAGTTCAGGGCACCTGATTCTTTACAGCCCCCTGGTTGGTGTCGTCGGAGGGCTTGGGGCGGCGCTGTTCTTCTATCTGCTCGACCTTTTGCAACACTGGACGCTCGGCCAGATTGAGGGCTATTACCCCCCGCCGGCGGGCAGCGAGCCCGCGCTGCACGCTCCTCAGCTTCCTACCCATTGGTGGGCCGTGCTGTTGGTGCCCACCGTGGGCGGGCTGATCTGCGGATTTCTGGTATATCGCTTCGCGCCCGAGGCCGAAGGGCATGGTACCGATGCGATGGTCAAGGCGTTTCACCGCCTCAGCGGGCGCATTCGTGCTCGCGTGCCGGTGGTGAAAACGTTGGCCTCGATCGTGACGATCGGCACCGGCGGATCGGCCGGTCGCGAGGGGCCGATCGCTCAGATCGGGGCGGGCTTCGGATCGTTTCTGGCCGAAAAGCTCAATCTGAGCGAGCAAGAACGTCGGCTACTGATGCTCTCGGGCGGTGCGGCCGGCATTGGCGCCATCTTTCGCGCGCCGCTGGGTGGCGCGCTGTTTGTAAGCGAGGTGCTCTATAGCTCCACGGCACTGGAGTCGCGGGCGGTGATTCCCTGCTTTATCGCCTCGATTACGGCATACACCGTGTTTGCCGCCATTTTCGGGCAGGGGCTAGCCTTCAACACGCCGGCCGACCTGGTGTTCGAAAACATTCACGAGCTGCCCATCTATCTTGTTTTCGCGCTCACATGCGCTGTGGTCGGGTTTGTTTACGTGGCCTTCTTTTACGGGCTGCGCGATCATTTGTTTCGCAAGCTGCCGATTCCCGACATGCTGAAACCGGCCGTGGGCGGGTTTGCATTGGGGCTGATCGCTCTTTGGCTGCCGCACGTGATGTCGGGCGGCTACGGCTGGATTCAGTTGGCCATCGACGGGCGGTTGGCCGTGTCGCTGCTCGTTGTGCTTTGCCTGGGAAAAATCGTGGCCACGTCGTTCACCATTTCGTCGGGCGGCAGTGGCGGTGTGTTTGCGCCCTCGCTGTTTATCGGGGCCATGCTCGGCGGTGCCTTCGGCCAACTCTGCAACGACTTGATTCCCGGGGCGATCGAAAAGCCCGAGGCTTTTGTGTTGGTGGGCATGGGCGGCTTTTTCGCGGGTGTGGCCCGCGTGCCGCTGACGGCCATGCTGATGGTGTGCGAAATGAGCGGTTCCTACGGGCTGCTGATTCCGCTGATGCTGGTGTGCATTGTGAACGTGGCCGTGCTCTCCTCGCGATGGACGCTTTACGAAGAACAGGTGCCGGCGCCGATCGACAGCCCCGCACATCAAGGCGACTTCGTTGTCGACGTGCTGGAGCAAATGCGCGTGGACGAGGTGCTCGACACGAGCCGGCGAATCGACTTTGTGCGCGAAGACACGCCGCTGCCGCAAATCTTGCGGATCGCGGCCTCGTCGAGCGGGGCCTATTTTCCGGTGGTCGATCAAAACAACAAAATGGTGGGCATCTTTTCGCTGCGCGATCTGCGGGCCGTGCTCACCGGCGACGGGGCAGGGCCCCTGGTGCTGGCAACCGACATCGCCACCAGCCCGGTGCTCACCGTCAAGCCCGACGACGATTTGCACACGGCCCTGCGGCGCTTGACGCAGAAAAACATCGACGAGATACCGGTCGTCGATCCCGAGGATCCGGGTCG
>WGDQ01000351.1 GCA_015493185.1 Planctomycetaceae bacterium | reverse complement strand
GAGATGTGTATAAGAGACAGGCGTTCAGAATTCCAAAGATTGCGTTGACCATTTTTCGCCGACTTGCTATCGGTACATGCACTCGATTCCGATTGCGACCGGCACCCTGTTGCCGCAGGCGAAATCGGGCACCTCCAAATCAAGTATTGGTCGAACAGCCGGCTGAAAAAAACGGCATCGGCGGCGAGGAGAAAAAACAAAGTATTTGTCGGCTCTACAAGGCCGCCGGCAGGCGCTTCCAACGATCTGCCGAGCCGGCCCAACGCAGCGCCGACCGGCTTTGCACCGCTTGCTGCCCGAACGCGTTTTTTTCGCCAGCGCTGTTCATCCATCAAACCTTTAGCCCAGGGAGAGCTGTCATGCTAGATCCGCCGTTCCACTTCCCGCGGAGCAGGCGAGGCTGATCGGCCCGGGCGGTTGAAACAAACGTCGCGGCCTACCACACACCAACGGGCCGCCGCTCATCACTCCGATCGGTCTGCGTTCCACACGCCCCGGTCGCCTGCTCTGGCCACCGTAGCAACGCACGCGCCCGGCCGCACCAGCCAGCACTCTCGGTGCCGGCCGAGCAGGTTTTTCCTTTTCAGTGTGTTTCAACCATTCACCTTTTTTTCTTCCATTTCAACGCTACCGAGCCCTCCTCGTTTCCACGCAAAAGAACGAGGAGGGCTCTCTTTTTGGCTTCCCTTGCCTCTTCGCTGCGATTCCCGGCATGGCTGCCGCACTTTTTGCAAGAGAGCAAAGCAGCACTCAGCAGCGTCCAACCGCACCCGGTATGGCGATGTGCGATGTTGGGAGGGTTTTGTTAGAAACCCATGGCGCGGCCGATGATTTCCTTCATGATTTCGGTGGTGCCGCCGTAGATGGTCTGCACGCGTGAATCGAGATAGGCCTTGGCCACGGGATACTCGAGCATGTAGCCGTAGCCGCCGTGCAGTTGCAGGCATTGGTCCACCACGCGTTTTTGCAGCTCGGTCGTCCACCATTTGGCCATGGCCGCCTCTTCCACCGACAAGTCGCCCTGGTTGTGCCGCACCAGGCAATGGTCGACAAACACTCGGGCGATGTGCGTTTCGGTTTTCATCTCGGCCAGCTTGAAGCGCGAATTCTGAAACTTGCCGATCGGCCGGCCAAAGGCGTGCCGCTCGTGGCAGTATTGCACCGTTTCTTCCAGCACCCGCTCGCAGGCGGCCACCGCCGCCACGGCGATCGAGAAACGTTCTTGAGGCAACTGCTGCATCAAATAGTAGAAACCGTGCCCCTCCTCGCCCAGCAAATTGCTGGCCGGCACCCGCACGTTGTTGAAATACAGCTCCGCCGTATCCTGAGCGTGCAGGCCGATCTTTTTCAGCTTCTTGCCCTTTTCATAACCCGGCATTCCTTCCTCGACCACAATCAGGCTAATGCCCTCATGCCCCGCATCGGGGTTGGTTTTGGCCACCACAATGCACAGGTTGTTCAGCAGGCCGTTGGTGATAAAGGTTTTCTGCCCGTTCACAATGTAGTGATCGCCCTCGCGCACCGCCGTGGTGCGCACGCCCTGCAAATCGCTGCCCGTGTTGGGCTCGCTCATGGCAATGGCCGTAATCACCTCGCCGGTAACCATGCCGGGCAGCCATCGCTTTTTCTGCTCGTCGTTGGCATAGGCCAGCATGTAAGGTGTGACAATGTCGTTTTGCAGGCTGAATCCCACGCCCGAGGCGCCGGCCCGCACCAGCTCTTCGACAATCACCATGTTGTAGCGATAATCGCTCAACCCCGGTCCGCCGTACTG
Source organism: Planctomycetaceae bacterium (assembly GCA_015493185.1). Classification (GTDB taxonomy): domain Bacteria; phylum Planctomycetota; class Planctomycetia; order Pirellulales; family JAEUIK01; genus WGDQ01. The sequence continues at coordinate 1,384 of WGDQ01000351.1, read as the reverse complement.
CTCGGGCACATCCATGCACAGAAAGCCCAATTCGCCCGCCTTGCGCCACAGTTCGCGCGGCACCATGCCCGCTTCTTCCCACTGCTCGTGGTAGGGCACGATCTCTTTTTCGACAAACTTCCGGAACGACTGACGGAACAGTTGGTGCTCGTTTTCAAAAATCTCTCGTTGCACGATAGATAGTTCCTCACCTCATCAAAAAGAAATCAGATCATTCGGCCGGCGGTCGGCGCGGTGCCTCGCAACCGGCCACACAGCCCCGACGAGCATGGATGCGCACCGACGGCAGCACCGCACTGTGGGCAAACAACCGCCGACACACGACGCGACACCGACCGGCAACACGACGCGACCGATTGTATCAACCCTTGCCGCACGCGTCCGGCGTTTTTCGATCGAACCGGCGCCCACTCGGCCGCCCCGCATCGCGTACCGGTCGTGCCGTTGGCCTGTTTGCCGGCCGATGCGCTGCTCGGCGTGCTCTTGCCCAACGCCCCGGCATGGGAGAAAATCGCCCGCTGCGGTCGTGCCGGTTTCTTTCGCCTCGCGCCGGTGGTGTACGGCACGCCGCCGTTGTTCACTCCCGCTTCCACTGCCAATCGCACACCCCATGACAAGCCACACGGAGTCGATCACCACGGCAGCGGTCGGCCAAGCCGCGGTGGCCGATCCCATCGTGCGCCGCTTCCCTTTCTTCTATGGTTGGGTGATGTTGCCCGTGGCCATGGCGGCCCACGTGGCCACAAGCCCAGGGCAAACGTTCGGCATCTCCGTATTCAATAGCGCCCTGCGCGAGTCGCTCGCCCTGAGCCAAAGCCAACTGGCCGGCGCCTACTTGTTCGGCACGCTGTTGGCGAGCTTACCGGTTTCGCTGGTCGGTGCGGCCATGGACCGTTTCGGCATGCGGCGCACCATCATCACCGTAGTGACGTGCCTGGGGCTTGCCTGTTTCTTCACTGCCTCGGTGCAAGGGCTCGTGTCGCTGTTCTTCGCTTTCCTGCTCTTGCGCACCATTGGGCAGGGCGCGCTAACGCTCGTGGCCTCGAACACGCTGGCCATGTGGTTTCACGACCGGTTGGGCACCGTAATGGGCATGACCAGCATGGCCATGGCCGCCGCCATTGCCGTTGTGCCGCCGCTGTTGCTTCGTGGCATGGAAACACTCGGCTGGCGGGCAACCTATGCAGCCTGCGGGCTGGCCGTGTGGGCGCTGCTGCCGGTGCTCGTCGCCCTGTACCGCAACCGCCCGGAAGACATCGGCCAACTGCCCGACGGCCGTCGTCCATCGCACCACGCACCCGAGGCCCGCCACCCCCAGCACGCGCCACCATCAACGCCTTCCCACCCGTCAGCTTCCACCACACATCCCCCACCAGCAACCACG
>WGDQ01000350.1 GCA_015493185.1 Planctomycetaceae bacterium | reverse complement strand
TGCCAGGACGATTCGAGGTCGAGCGAAGTCGCCTGTTTGCGTATCACTCCACAAGCCTCGATCACCGCAGAGTATCCATGCGCCGTGCTGCGAACGACGGGCCGCCGACGCTTAACGGCCCGCTTCTGACTCATCCGCAGCATGTTCTGTTGCAAACACCGCGTTTCATCGGCCTGTTCTGAACCGCAGGCAACAAAGAAATCGGGTGGCCCCACGGCATCTCGCATCGCGTCGCCAAAGACGGCCGGGAAACCGACGTCGTAGCAGATCGCCGCGGCCATACGGTGCCCCGCGTGCAGGCGGAACACCGGATGAACAACGCCGGGCGTGCATTTCGCTCAGCCCAAGCCAAACCAGCGGCAGCAGCGTGCACCACGCCACGCACCACAACTCGTAGGGTGGAAATGCGGCAACAACAGGGCCGCCGTGGCAGCCAGGGCGATGGCCGTTAACAGATGACGCATCGCGTGCAGGGAAACATCTATTCTCATGGATGCGTTTCGTTTTTTCTTGACATCCGTTGATGCACGATACAATAATCCGGTACCTCTTCTCTCACTGACGGTGTCTCTATTCATATAGGAGAAACGATCTCTTCGCGCAGGACTCTCACCATCATGTTGGGTTTCTCGGCAATCGTTATCTTTTTGCCTCTGTGCCTGGAACGTTCGCTTGTTGACAAGACCGAGTGCGGGATAGGACAAGCCTGTACGACAATTCGGCCTCTATTGGTCGAATTCGCAGCTTTACGAGCTAGCGGCAATGTGCCGTAGCACGAACGACGACGTGCAGTGTTGTCCGATCGATGCGCCCATGGGAGTGTGTGGGCCGGAGTGTGGTCTTCGCTGTTATCGTACCGCCTTGGGATGCGATGGTGAGACAGTATGTGTAGCGACTCTTCGCACGCGCCCATGCCCAACCCTCACGGGGTATGACGGCTATTTCAAGCGAGCGTGCTGGTCCGTGCGCGTTGAATCGTCCTGCTGCGGCTGCTGTGAGGCGACGCGGCACCCCTATATGAATGGAGGGCATATCATGTCAGTCAGTCGGCGAGTTGTCGCGTCGCTCGAAGCAGTGGTGCTGGGCCTGATTCTCACGACCGTTGGGCAGCCGCGAGCGGCCGGCGATGGACTGGGAATCGAACCGCTGCCGTCGCCCGAGTCGAAGTGGGAGCAGTTCGAGTTTCTGCTCGAAGCCCTGCGAACCTGGCATCGCGAGGCGGCGTTCGTCTGCCATTTCGAGGAGCGCAAAGGCCGACCAACGGACCGCGCGGCCCTTGAGGCCGGTCAATTCGACGGCCTGCCCCGCCGGGCATGGGGCATCGTCGCCAAATCTCCGGGGCTGGAAGACGCGTCGATGCGCTATGAACGGCTGCACGATCGGGCGAATGTCCCGGCCGGCACGACGACCGTCGGCGGTCGGACTGTTGCCGTGTTTCGCAACGCGAACGTGGCGCACCTGGTTGGCCGTGAGGTGGGGATTCGATACGATCCGCACTCGAACCATGTCTCGATCGAGGCCATCGATCGCCCTCAGGACGCTTCGCGTCGCGAGGGGTTCAGATTCTGGTCGCAGCAGCACTGCCTGAATCCCGTCGCGCTGCGGGGAGGGCTGCTCAAGGCCCTGGAACGCGCCTACGCGGCCGCGCGGGCCGGCGAGTTGCCGGATCGGCGCGTCACGTTCGACGTGGTGCAGCCCGACGCAAAGCATCTCGATTTGCTCCTGCACAAGCAGCATTTGCCGGTCGGCGATCCTGTAGATCAGGTGAGCGTCTCGCGGTACCGCTTTTTCGTCAAGGCGGCGGTGCCTTACCTCGTGCAGATCGATAGTGCGCGATACGACAATGGAGTGCTCGACGGGCGAAGCGTGAAGATGCTTCGCGACTTTGCAGCCTGCCCGGCTGTGATGCTCCCGCGCACGATTCTCGGCTTTGGCAGTGAGCTGATCGACGGGAAGTGGGTCGAGACGTGTACCGTCTGGCACTCAGACGACCTGGGAGAGCGGCAGCCGACCGAAGACGACTTTGTGCTCAACATCCCAGCGCGTGCCACCTACCTGGGGTTCAAGGTTCCCGTTTACTCGGAAGGGCCGCAGGTCTTGCGTTTGGCCGACTTCCGAGCGGCGGACGCGATGCACTATGAGGAGGTTGGTGATTGGATCCAACGTCCGGCTCTAGCCGAAGAGGAGCCATCGGGAGTGGTGGGCGGGATCGCCCTGACGATGGCCTTGGCCATCATGGGTCTGCTGGCCTGGATCGTTTATCGGCGTACCAAAACCCCGTATCGCCCGACGGGCGGTTGAAG
>WGDQ01000349.1 GCA_015493185.1 Planctomycetaceae bacterium | reverse complement strand
GCATATGGCCTGGATCGGCCCGATAAAAAGGTCAAAAGCGGTCGCGTGAGTGGCAAAGGGCAATTCCATCAATTCGCAACCAACTGCTTGCTGGCGCGCCGTTTGGTCGAGCGGGGCGTGCGCTACGTGAATCTCTATCACGCGACGTGGGATCATCACTCGAACCTCGACAAGGAACTCGCGTTCAACTGCGAGATGGCCGATCAACCCATTGCTGCACTGCTCAAAGATTTGAAGCAGCGCGGCCTGCTCGACGAAACGCTGGTGATTTGGGGGGCCGAGTTCGGACGCACGCCACTGGGTGAAAACCGCAATGGCCGCACGGCCAACACCGGTCGCGACCATCATCCATTCGCGTTCAGTATGTGGATGGCCGGCGGAGGGGTCCGCGGCGGCCAGGTCATCGGCCGCACGGACGAACTAGGCTGGGGCATCGAAGAAGAGCCAGTACACATCAACGACTTCCATGCCACGTTGCTGCATCTGTTTGGGCTCGATCATTTGAAGCTCACATACCCGTTCCACGGTCTGAACGTGCGGCTCACCGACCAGGGCGGCAAAGTCATCAAGAAGCTGCTGGCGTGAACGGCCGTGAATCTACTCGTGTTCGAACAGAACGCATGTTCGAACAAAAACTGTGTCGGCGGGCACGGGCATCCAGAATGATCGTTTTCAGCGTGTTACGGCCGCCTCCAAGATACACCGCCCGCGCCATGTCTTGGGGATGGATCATGTGGCGCCCGTGTCGCCTCACGAACCTCACACGGTGAGCGGGGGTGGTTCGGCCAGCAACGATTGATAGCTTTCCCATCCACTGCGCAGGGCGTCGGCCGTGGTAGGAAAAAACATGCCACGCAGCCGCGTTCGCAGAATGACTCCTTTTTCCAGCGGCATCGTGAACAGCCGGTGCCACACTTCGTGCCGGGCGTTCTGAGAACGGTACATCATCGACGGCCAGTCGTTTGGCGAAACCATCTCGACGTAAGCTGGCGATTCAGCACGATCTGGCTGTTCGTCCGTCGGCGCGCCTGCTGCCGGCACGGATCGTGTTCGAACGCTTGGCGTGCTACTGGCGGCCGATTTTTGGTTGCGCGTAGCTGTGTGGGAGCAACGGGTAGCATCGTGGTCGTTGTTCGGGTTGCGCCACAGCAGGGCACTTTGCCGCTGCTCGCGTCCGCCGAAGCTCACCGGCTGCGGCTCGGGGCCCGTAGCGGGTAGCTCTTGCCAAACGCCCTTCGCGCAAAGTTGCCAAATCGACTGCCCGGTAGCCTGCGACCACAACACAACCTCCGGCCGACTATCGAGCAGCTCGGTGTTGACCGCGGGAATCACGTCCAATCCGATTCCCTGCCCAGAGATATCGCGCACCACGCGCCAGCATACCGTCAGGTCAAATGGCTGCACGGCCTCGATGCGAAAGGCGGCAATCAGGTCGGCGCCCCGGGTGTAAGAATCAATCAGCCGCAGCATGGGGCTTGCGGGCGAAGCGTTTGAACACGGTACACTCCCGGGGCTGGGTGGCTCGGAGAGGGAAGGCACGCAGATGGCAAACAGCCGCCAGTTGGGCAGTTTGCGGCCCAACGCCGCCAGGTCGCAAAAGCCGCGTGTCGGCTGGTTCAAATCGATGCTGCCGTGCAGCCCGTCGGCTTCGAGCGTGGCCGCCGTTCCGGCTGTGTTCAGTTTCCAGGAGGATTGATCCATCATCGCCTGAGGGCCGCTGTGTTCGAGGTGTGCTACGGCGGGCAGAACGCGTCGAGCGTGTGTGTGGCCGTGCGCGCAATAAAAAACCCCGCCGCTCACATGGTAGCGAAACGGCGGGGCCGGAACAGAGAAGAGGCCGGATAGCTTTCAGTTGGGGATACTGCCTCTGTGGCTAGAAAGTTTCACCAGCGACACAAAAAAATCGAAGTCGGTGAAATCTTTAGCTACCCCCACTTCTTCACTATCGGAGTCGATCTTAACAACTCCCGCAGAGATGTCCAGTTTTTTGTGAAAAAAATATTCGGGGCCTCACAATCGGCCCGGCGAAGGAAGCGATGTGCATGCAAACCCACTGTTGCACGCTCGGCCACCCCCCACATGCCGAGCCGCAGCTATCGCCGACCGCGGCCCGCCCTCTTATAATTCCGGCTCGGTTGTGCCTCGATTCTGCAAAGCCGTTTGAAGGAGAAACGCCCAAATGCCTGATTTACTAGAGGTTTGTGAGCGCGCGGCCCGTGCGGGCGGCGTCGTGTTACAACAGTGGCATGGGCGGTTCGAGGTACGGGAAAAAGGCCCCGACGACCTGGTCACAGAGGTCGACTTGGCCAGCCAAAAGGCGATTGTCGAGGTCGTACGCGATGCATTTCCAGAGCATGGGATTCTTGCCGAGGAGGCGCTCGATATCGCGGCCACAGCCGACGGCCATCGTTGGATCATCGACCCGTTGGACGGCACTTTGAACTTTGTCCATGGTTTGCCTAACTATTGCGTTTCTGTAGCCGTGGCGTGCCGCGACACGGTGGTCGTCGGCGTTGTCTACGATCCGGTCGCCGATGTTTGCTACTCAGCCCGACGTGGCGATGGTGCTCAGATGAACGGCCGCCCGCTTCGGGTGAGCCCAACGCGACGGCTTTCGAAAGCCTTGGTGGCTGCCAGCTTTCCGGCGCACGTTTGCCGCGAAGACATCGAGATCGAGCAGTTTGTCGAAGCCGTCGTGCGTTCGCGCGGCATTCGTCGGCTGGGTTCAGCAGCGTTGAATCTTTGTCACCTGGCCGCCGGACACTTCGATGCCTATTGGGCCACCGAAACCCATGCCTGGGACATCGCGGCTGGCATGCTGCTGGTTGAAGAAGCAGGTGGATGTTTTACGGGCTTGCACGGTGAGCCTGTCGATTTACAGCGGCCCCAGTTCGTCGCCGCAGCCACCCCCGAACTGCACAGAGAGGTGATCGAAATGCTCGCAGAGGTCGCGGAGCGTCGTAGCACCAGAACGACACCGGGGGCTGAGAACGCCTGAGGCAAGATTCGTCGCCCCGGAAGAACGAAAGAAAAAACTAAAAGTCCACCTGAAAGGCAGCTAGTTCGCCAGCCGGTGCAGCTAGCCACCAAGTGCTCCCAAAAAAACTGCCCGCCAAGCGGATGCCGAGCGTGAACTTCCGGGTTGCTTCCAGATTCAGTCGAGAACAGCAGCTCATTGGCTGAATCTTCTCACGGCGTTTTCTCTATCGTTGCGGTTTTCGATGCCCCGCAGACCGCCGCCGATTTCCGCATGCCG
>WGDQ01000348.1 GCA_015493185.1 Planctomycetaceae bacterium | reverse complement strand
GAAGCCCACGGCCGGCTACGACTCGAAGCGGGCATCGTAGGGCAGCCCGAACGACTCGGCCACGGCGCGGTTGGTCACATGGCCGTCGAAGATGTTGATGGCGCTGGCCACCGGCGGCAGCTCGCGGGCGGCCTGGAGCAGGCCACGATTGGCGATGGCCATGCCCCAAGGGAGCGTGACGTTGCAAAGGGCGTAGGTGCTGGTGCGTCCCACGGCCCCCGGCATGTTGGTCACGCAGTAGTGCACCACATCGTCGACAACAAACGTGGGGTTGCTGTGCGTGGTGGGATGGCTCGTGGCGCAGCAGCCACCTTGATCGATGGCCACGTCGATGATCACGGCGCCGGGCTTCATGATTTTGAGGTCTTCACGCTGAATCAATTGCGGGGCCTTGGCGCCGGGAATGAGCACCGAGCCGATGACCAGATCGGCCTGTCGTAGTTCGTCGCGGATGGTGTGGCGGTCGCTGTAGAGGCAATCGACATTGGCGGGCATGACGTCGTCGAGATAGCGGAGCCGGTCGAGATTGATATCGAGCACGACGATGTGGGCACGGAAGCCGGCGGCCACTTTGGCGGCGTTGGCGCCCACGACACCCCCGCCGAGAATCGTGATGTGCGCCGGCGCCACGCCGGGCACACCGCCGAGAAGAATGCCGCGTCCCATCTGCGGACGTTCGAGGTATTTGGCGCCCTCTTGAATGCTCATGCGTCCGGCGACCTCGCTCATGGGCGTGAGCAGCGGCAAATGGCCCCGCTCGTCGCGCAGTGTTTCGTAGGCCACGGCCGTGGCGCCCGAGTGCAACAGGGCCTCGGTGAGTTGGCGGTCGGCGGCGAAGTGGAAGTAGCCGAAGATGATCTGCCCGCGACGCAGCAGGGGCCACTCGTCGGGCAGTGGCTCTTTGACCTTGAACACCATATCGGCCTGACCGTAAACCTCTTCGGCGCGATCGACCAACGTGGCTCCGTGGCGGGCGTATTGTTCGTCGAGAATGCCGGAACCGACGCCGGCGGTGCGCTGCACTAGCACCTGATGGCCGGCTCGGGTGAGCTCTTCGACCCCCACGGGCAGCATGGCCACGCGATACTCGTCTCGTTTGATTTCCTTGGGCACGCCGATGATCACGGTTGATTTCTCCTTCGCACGGCAACGGGGCCGCGGCAACGGGGGACCGATGGTTGGTGGCGCGGTGAGAGCCGGCAAGGCCGACCCGCAAATGGTGCGGCAAGCCGCGTCGGATGCGTTTGCCGCGGTTGCCCTGCCGGGCGCGTCCGATTGTCATGCATCGGCCGTGCCGGTGCTAGAGGATTTTTTCCGTTGCGAAAGTTCGAAGGTTGCTGATGCGGCACGCGGGCTACCGTTCGGCGCGCGAGTCGCGGGTCGGCCCGTGAGGCACGATTCGGCGAGCGGGTCGGAAGGGGGCCAAGCGTTGGGCACCAAGTTCTGGCGAGCAACCGACGAACGGCTCTGATGGAGGCAGGCTTGCCGGCCGTTGCCCGTTTTTTTGACAGACGGCTGGTGCGGCGGGCTTTCGCAGAAGCTGTTTTAAGAGCCGACGGACAAAACGGGAGTTGCGGACAAGCAGGCCACTGTTTCGCTTGCTGTTTATCGGATTGGTCCGGTCGCTCTAAGGGGGCGCGGCCTGTTCGATGTCGGCATCGGGCCACTCGGGCTGGTCGGTGCCCGGCTCGCTTTGGGTGCGCTTGCGGATGTAAAGCTTGATCGGCACCTCGGCGAAGGGAAGCCGATCGCGGAACACACCGAGCAGGTAGCGGCGGTAGGTGTGACTGAGGCCCTTGGGATTGTTGGAGAAGAGCACGATCGTGGGGGGCTGAATGCCGACCTGAGTGCCGTAGTAGATTTTCGGACGGCGGTTTTGCACGAGCGGCGGCGGGTTGTGTTCGATGGCCGCGCGCAGCAGGCGGTTGATCTGACCGGTGGAAACGCGGGTGCGCGATTGCTTGAAGAGCATTTGCGCGTGGTTGAGCAGGGCCTTGACGTTTTTGCCCGTTTGACCCGTGATGAAGGCGATGGGCACGTACCACATGGTGCGGAAGGTATCGCGAAGATACGTGGCCCACTTTTCAGTGGGCATGCTGCCGTGAAGTTGGTCCCACTTGTTCACAACGAAAATGCAGGGCTTGTAGTTTTCGGCGATGGCATCGCAGAGCTGTTTGTCGACCTTGCTGATGCGCTGCGTGGCATCGAAGAACAGCAGCACGACGTCGGCACGCCGAATGCTGCGCTGCGCGCGGTGCATGCTGTAGAAGTCGACATTGGTGCTCACGCTTTTACGACGCCGCAGCCCCGGCGTGTCGATGGCCACAAAGGATTTACCGTCGAGCTCGAACCGCACGTCGATGCTGTCGCGCGTGGTGCCCGGCACCTCGCTGGCGATCACGCGTTGGGCCTGCGCCAGGGTGTTGACGAACGTGCTCTTGCCCGTGTTGCGGCGGCCGACGATGGCCACCCGCATGACCGGCTCTTCGTCGGGCGATTGGTTTTCTTCGTCGGGCGGAGGCAGCCGCTCGACGATGGTTTGCAGCAGTTCGTCGCGACCGCGGTTTTGGGTGGTGCTGGTGCGGACCAGTTTGCCCCGACCCAAGCGGTAGAACTGATCGGCTTCGGTGTCGAGCGATTCGGCGTCGGTTTTGTTGGCCACGAGGATGACGGGCACCTTCACGTAGCGGAGCCGGCGGGCGACTTCCTCGTCGAGCGGCAGTAGGCCGGTTCGTGAATCGACGACGAACAGGATGACGTCGGCCGAATCGATGGCGTGTTCGATTTGGGCTTCGATGTGCTGGGT
>WGDQ01000347.1 GCA_015493185.1 Planctomycetaceae bacterium | reverse complement strand
CCCAACCCCGTCGCCGGCCAGGCGAACCACGATCGCCGCGGCGTGGTCGATTTTTTCGCGACGGGCCGTGCAGTGCGTGCGGCCTGCCGGAGCAGCTCCGAGGCTTCAGAGCGAAGCGATGCGGCGGTTTGGGGATCGGCCGGTTTGCTCAACGTGCCCAACAGGTGACGTGTGTGATCGATCCGAGCCGCCAGCTCATCCCATTGCTCGAACAAATCGTTGGGCTGCCACGCAACGTCTGACGACCATGTCTCATCGGGCGCCGTGTCCGCCTGTTCGGCGGCGGATTGGCTTTCGTCCGATTGGTCGTCGGAGTCCCAGGCGGAGGGATGAGCATCGAACGATTCAGCGGCCGGTTGTTGCGGCTCGTATGTTTCGGCGGAATGGGGGTCGGCGCCGGCAGCGGATGCGAACGGTTCGTCGATCGTGTCGGCCAGGTCGTCCCATGTGGTGAGGGGATCGTCGGCGTCGGAGGAAAGGTCCGCGGTGTTGGTCGCGCCGCTTTGCGCGGCTCCGCTCGGCGCAGCGCCGCTCTGATTGTCCGACGATTGGGCTTGGCCACGTGGTGCGTGGTTCTCGTCGTGGTTGTTGCCGTCGGCGGGCATGGTTCGATGGTTTTGCTCACCGGCAACGGTCGCAGGCGCGCGGACTGGCATACCGCAGCGCACACAACAGACCGGACCGTGAGGGTCGAGCCCAATGCCGGGCACTTGCTGACCGCAATTGGAACACCACATCACTGGCGCAATCGTTCCCATGCTGTACGGCTGCTTTGGACAAGGCGGGGCGAACCGCACGCGAGCGGGCAAGACCACGGCGGCGAGTTGCCGAGGCCGTGCCAGACGGGCAGCGCGAACCGTCTTTCCTGTCATCGGCATGCCGGCTACGTAAGCTCTACCGATTTCAGCGAGTTTGCGTCCGGATGACACGGCAAACTGCACAAAATGGAGAACGCCCGGCACTGGCCGGCGAGATCGCCGTCGGCGGCGGGGGCGAGCGCGGCGCACAGACGACGTGCGACCAGAAGGAATCAGAAGCGCACGTTGCGAGCCCCACACATTGCGAAAGCCACACGTTGCGAGCATCAATCCGGCCGCCGGCGTGCCGCTGAAGTCGCCCCAGAAGCGCATGTTGCGAGAGCAATGTGCGGCCCGGCCAATCGGGTGGGTGTTGCAAACCTTTGCCTGGCCGCTTTTGATGGGTGCTTGCTGTGTTCGGAAGCCGTGCTGGTGGGCTCAGGGGGCTTTTTCGGCGGGCGGCTCGTCTGACGAAGGGCGGTTGTCGTCGGGTTCGAACCAGTCGCCGCGGAGCCAATCGGCGAGCAGGCCGATCTCCCGATCGGTGATGCGTTTGCCAAAGGCCGGCATGCGATCGTTGTTTTCGCCGTAAAAGCGTTCGTGCGCCGGATTGCGGATAACGCCGATGAGCCACTCGCGCGATCCGTAGCCGGTCAGATCGGGTGCCGAGCCGAGTTCGCCGGCATCGTGAAAGCGATGGCAATCGGTGCAGCCGAGCGTTTCGGCAATGGCCACACGACCTTGGGCAATGCGTTGCTGATCTCGTTGGTCCAGCTCGCGTTGGGCCGGCAAGTGCGCCTCGGCTGAGAGCGCAATGATCGCATCAGAGAGCGCCTGCCGCGATTCGTCGTCTAGATCGGCCAGCGTTTCTTGCACAAAGTCGACCATCTCGCCTTCAGCATGTTTCGTACGGCCGAAGAAATTGGGGCCAGCGACTTGCGCTGGGTCGAGCAAAGCGGCGATCCACTCGCGGCTGGCAAACCCATAAAGATTCGGGGCGCCCAAGGCCGGCGGCTGCTTTTGGCCATCGTTCGACTCGGCTGCCGGCTGGTCGGAAGGCGTCGCCGACGGGTCGGATGCCGTGTCGGCCGGGCCGTTGGCTGCCTGGCTGGCCGGGGCGGCCTGGGCGGTGGTGTGCGTAAAAGGCTCGTAGAGGTGGCAACTGCTGCAACCGTGGGCCTCGAAGAGCCGCGGCCCCTGCGTTTTCGGATCGTTTCGCAGTAGCGTCAGCGCACCGCCGACCGGAATGCCCTGGTGCCGGGCAAGCTGTTTGGCCCGCTGGGCATCGCGATGGG
>WGDQ01000346.1 GCA_015493185.1 Planctomycetaceae bacterium | reverse complement strand
CTCTTTCTCCCGGCTGCCTGCCCGGTTTGCCAGATTCCTTTGCGATCCCTTTCAGTCGCGGCAGTTCACAACCGCCGGCTTCTGTGCGATGGATGTAATTGCAACTGGCATGCCACTGCCTGAGCCGTGTTGAGGCGAAACGGGCCGTTGAGAAAGCGGTTCGAGCAGATCGGGCCTATCTCCCAGCATATACCATTTGGCCTGCGACCCAACTGCTCGTTGACGCCCGGCATCGCACGCCGCGTGTTTGGCCCGGAAAAATACGGGCTTTGCAAAGATTGCGGCACCGTGGGAGGCCGCCGGCGCGGCTACAAAGCCCGACCGGTTCCTGCGGTGGCTGCAACGCCCGTCTTTTTGGCAGAACGCCTCTGAGATTGTGGCTTCTGAGATTCGGGTGTTCGGGGCGATTGTTCACGGTCCCCAAGAGGCAGGCCATAGAATGCGGATGACCGCCGACTCGTCAGACGACACGGGCATTTCATTTCTCGCGGCTGGCACCCGCTAGCATTGGTGGCAAACTACGCCATGCACCACGGGAATCGTCGGCCGAAGCTCCGTGCGGCTGCGATGGCGAGATACCGCGGCAGGGGCAATCGCGCCTGCAATGCTTCGGCCGGCAACTGTCTGAACGGCAACATCGGGCAAAATGTCGGACAACGCCAAAAGTGCTCGCTGCTCTTTGACCTGTGACGCAACGAGATTGCCTTTCGAGCGCTGGGCGCTACCATTCGCCTGGAGGACGAATCGCCGTCGAGCTGCGGCGCTTGTTTCGTAGCGTCCCGATGCTAGCCCATTCGAAACTCGAAGCCACGGCACGCTCGGACGGCGAGGGGAAAACGTGCTTTTGTTTTCCAGGCAGGAGGTCATAAACGCACGATGGTTGCTCGATCTGCAAGTTGCGCACGCGTTGCCTGGTTGGCGCCCGTCGGTAGTTTCATCCTGTTGTTCGCACTTGCCCCCACGGCACAGGCTGAGCGACTACGGGTTCGGTTCGACGTGAACTCCGCTGCTGAGTGCGTTGACATCACGCCAGAAGAATTTGCGGCGACCAACCCGCACGAGAAAATCGTCGAGGCCAAGTTCCTAATTTCTGTTTTCGTTGACAGCGGCGACGCGGCCGATCTGGCCGAAGTGATCGTGTTCATCGAGAATCCAGAGCGTCGTCTCCGCGTTGTCGACTTTCTGCCCAAAACGGAACTGGCCACCGACATCGCCGGTCATATCGAAGTGGTCGACACCACGGAAGCGGCCGAAACGGCCGACGCTTCGCTGGGAGGAGCCGTCACGGTGGAGTACGGCATGCTCAAGGCCACCGCTTCGCCCTCGGCCGGGGCGGGTAAGCAACACCGCACCACACAGAAACAAACCTATCAGCGATTGCCTCCGCAAGAATTGGTGCTCGCCGCCGGCACCATGAATCGGCAGCACGGCGTGTTTTTCAAATTGCGCCCGTCGTCGCAACACGTTCTCGAAGGCATGCATGAATTGGTTTGCCGGTTTGCCGTACCCAAAACGTGGCGTGGCGACTATCTGGTGGTGCGCTGCGAGGGGCGGCGTGCCGAGAGCAGTTTTCTGTCGCGCGAGCCGCTCGTCTGTGGTCATCAGTGCATGTATGTCGGGCTTTATCTCCGGGGCGACGCTTGGGCAAAGCACCTGGCTCAGAGCCTGACGTTGCCCGACCGGCCCGCCGAGGACGCCGACGCGAGCGGAAAATCATCTTCAGTACGCACGAAAGGCAATAAACACACCACTTTCAAGCTGCCGCTGGTCGATGCAAAGTGGCTGAATATCACGTCGCTTTTCACGCACGCCTCCCATTCGCCTCGTCGAACGCCCAGCGACACGGACACGGTGCCCCCGCGTATCGACCAATCGGGCCGCGTTCCTGAGGCATCGCATACCACGGCGCTTGCCAAGACGGCCAGCAACAAACCGGTCGACAACACCGGATCGGCCGCCGATTCTGGCCGCGATGACGATTTCGACCGCGACGATGATTTGGACCGCAGCGGTGGCGCATCGCAGCAAGTTGCGGAGGTACAAGGCATGCGTCGCGGTCGTGCGGCTGCCGCTCTTGTCCGCCGCACACCAGCAACGCTCGAGCAGCGACTGGTCGCGCTGGCCCGGCTTTCTGGGCATTTTTCCGATGCGGGCTCTCTTCCGAACGTTTCTCCCACACCCGAGAGAAAACGTGCCTTGGCCGACTGACGATCGCGGTTTCTCCTGCGGGGTGCCACGGAGGCGAGCGACCGGAAGTCGATGGTTTCCGGCGCTCAAAAGCGCGGGGGCGGCGATTTCTTGCAGCCGAGTTGCCCACGCGTAACAGATCCATTGGCGCGGCCGGTCGGTTCAACCGGTAGTGTCTTCTGACGGGGCGATCGGCGGTACGACGTGGCGATGTCGGACGCGAAGGTTCAGCATCTCGACGCCGAGGGCAAACGCCATGGCAAAATAGATGTAGCCTTTGTTGATCTCGGTGCCGATGCCTTCGGCAACAAGCATCACGCCAATCAGAATCAAGAAGCTCAATGCGAGTATTTTGATCGTCGGATGTCGCGAGACGAACGCCGCCACGGTTTCGGCAAACACGAGCATGACGCCTACGGCGAGCACAACGGCAGTGACCATCACCCACAGTTGTTCGGCCATGCCCACGGCTGTGATGACCGAGTCGAGCGAGAAAACGACGTCTAGAATCGCGATCTGCGCAATCACAGCGCCGAAGCTGGGCCTTTCGGCGATATGAACTTCTTCTCCGGCCCCTTCTATCTTCGCGTGAATTTCATGAACGCTTTTGCCGATCAGAAACAGTCCGCCTGCTAACAAGATCAGATCGCGCATCGATATGGCGTCCACTTCTTCGGCCAGCCAATGTTCGGGCAGTCCGAGCGCGGATAGTCGAAACAGTGGTTCGGTGAGCCCAAGAATCCAGCTCAGTGATAAGAGCAGCAGCAGGCGCGTGCCCAACGCCGCGGCCAACCCGAGCCGACGTCCGGCGGCCTGTTGATGGTGCGGCAGGCGATCAGTCAAGATCGTGATGAAGACGATGTTGTCGATACCTAAGACAATCTCCATTGCCGTCAAAGCAACCAGAGCAATCAGAGCCTCTGTCATCGGGCAGCCATTCCCACCGTTCAAATAGTTCTACATTACTTGCCAGCTCACCACGCACGATCGAACAGCCCAAGCAACGTTGAGTTGCTACCGGACGTAAATGCACACGGCAGCAGCACGGCAATGCCCGGCCGTTGCGTAAATGGGCGGCCGTTCAAGCGACACGGCGTTTTACCAAGCACAGGGTGGCGACGAAGGCCCTTTTGGCAGGGCATGCGATCGGCGGGTGCGAACGATTGCACCAGCGAAACGCGAAATCGGCCTCGGCGGCGCGATCGTTGGCCAGT
>WGDQ01000345.1 GCA_015493185.1 Planctomycetaceae bacterium | reverse complement strand
GTCAGATGTGTATAAGAGACAGCTCGACGCACTGAAAGAGCCTTCTCTGCGGTCCTCTCTGCTGTGGCTTGTCCCGAACCGGCTCCGATCGAATCGTCGTCCGCCGGCCGATCGTGGCCATGCGGATGCAAACAATCAGCGCGTTGCCGTTTTAGCGGGGTTCTGTCTTACGGACCGCAGCACGGCCTTGTTGCCGAAGGCGGTCTGGCTGCCTTCGGCAAGGCGGGATACCAAACGTGGTTGGCATACAACATGCGCTTCAGTGCCACCAACTGCTCGGGCGACGGCGCGGGCTGCTTGCGAAGATCTGCTTGAACGGCTTTGGCCTGTTCCATGCTACGGGCCTGCACCAAATGACCATGTCCGCCGGCATCGGTCACGTAGAACCAATACGGTGCCAGTCGGCCTTGAAGATCGGTGGCCCGGATGCGAATTCTCTGGTAACCGCCGTAGCTGGGGAACTGAATGATGAGGTACCCCTCTCGCAGCCGGCTCGGACGTGTCAGCAAGCCCGCCAGATCGTTGCGTCCACCTTGTAGAGGGCCGCGGTATGCGTGGTACTCGTTGGGTTCCAACCGCAATGGTTGCGACCACGATGCGCCTCGAGAACGGCGTAGCTGATAAACGAACGGCCGGTCGCTCGCGTTGTAGATTCGCCCCTCGACCGGAGCCGAGCTATCGGCCGGTTCCTGAGCGGCTTCCAGCACGCTGCCACACATCGTAAGTGCAACCACGACCAAGGCACCCACTCGCATTTCAGCCGCGATGCCGCAATAAAACGTTTGAAAACAGCGCCGTTTCAGTTCCACGTTTTTTCTCCTCGATCCACTTCGGCGGGGGCATGGCTTGCATAACCCCAACCCCGCATTTCATTGTTGGTCTGGATTGGCGATGGTCTTGGGTTCAAGCCCGGCCCGTAGCTTTAGCGGTCAAACGACGTCGGCAAAAACGATTCTGGCACCCTTGCCCTTTGCGCAGGATGCCGTTTGCGCAAGCCACGTCGCGTGCCGTGTGTCGTGCACGCTACTGTCCGTCGCGTCTCCGAACGTCGGACCACGCGCACATCATTGTGCAAAAAATGGCTTGGGCCGCTGTCCCGGCCGAAAGCCGCATCATATCGGCAGTTGCGTGCCGGCCGCGGTGGCAGTCAGCCGGTTGTTGCTCTGTGTGCCCCGCGAAAAGCGCACCACACATGGCACGACCGGCATCGCCCGACGCCGGTGTTACGCCGCTGGCAAACGCGACGTGCCGTTCCGCGGCCCCGGGACGCCAGACACGCTACTGGCTACAGCAAACATAGGCCGCTACTGAAGAGCGTGCTTCGCTTCGTTGCTCAGACGAGTCAGGAAATCGCGGGCTTCGAGATAGGCCGAAGAAGGATAACTGCGGATCCGCTTTTTCAGCTCGGCCGTCATCTGATCGATCGTTTCCTGGATTTCGGCGTAAGTGCCCAGCCCGATGGCGCCTAGCGATATTTCTCGCTGCGAGAACAGCTTATTCAATTTTTCCCGATATTCGGCAAAAGGTTCGTCACGCAGCACAACCGGCCACGTCAACTGGCCTGTCACCGGATCGAGTTCGGCCGGCGTGAGCCTTGGTATCTCGCTTACGCGTTGCGCTCGGCGGTAGAGATACTCTCGCGTTTTTTCACGCTTTTCCGCAACATAGCGGTCGTGAATGCGGCGCCGTTCGTAGTAGGTCTCAGCGTATTTCAGACGATTGTCGAGGTTCTTCGCCCGCGCATCCTCATACTCTTTGGCCGCCTTCGAGTTCAACAGGTTGGCCGCCCCCGTGGAGCGAATCACGTCGGCCATACCACGGGCATAGCTCTCTGCGGGCGTCGACGCCCGATTGTCGATATAGCCGCCATAGCCGTAGTATCCTCGATACTGTGCGCGAGACACCGCAGGAAACGCGAGCAGCGTGCCAAGCGTCAAAATCGAAAAAGCAAATCTCATCATTATTTTCTCAGTTGGTTTGGAAACAGCGCCCGTATTTCGCTTGGATCCAGAAAGTTTGGCTCGAACGCTGCTCGGAAGACCGTGCTTCTCCGTATCCGAAAAACCCAGTCGGCCCTGATTCGCTTAACAATCGTCAGCGCGAGTCGGCCCCGCCGAAGCACGCACAACTCGACCTCGCCGAAACGTTCACGCGAACAGCCGGCATCAGCCGCCCGGGGCCACCGCGCCCGCTCGGGTCGCTACGCCGCCCGCACAGCCTGTGGTTCTCAAGTGGCGTCGTGAAACTTCTGCGTTTTCTGCCATCATCTCCCACACCGCAGGCGGTTGCAACTACAATACAGTATACGCCAGAGCCAATCGAAAGATCGGATCAGCGATTTTGGGAAACGCGGCCAACCCTTTCCATTTGGCAGCCATTCATTGGCCATGTGGGCGGAAAAGGCACTACAATAGAGCCGGACAGGACGGGAGAAGAGAGCTTCTATCGCCCCAACGACAATTGCGACGCCGGCAATCGCCCCCCGACGATGGCAAACCCGCCGTGGATTGCTTTTCGCGGTGGGCGTCGTATTGCGTGGCAACCTCTAGCGATTCCCCCCTGAAAGACGGGCGCATGTGGGGCATTGCCTCGTGGTGCGCGGCTGCTTCTCCTATCGTCAACCAGGTAGAATGAAGAACAAAGACCGGAGACCAACAGAATCGCCGCGTGCCCCAATTCCCGCGTGGCATGTCCCATCGAACAGGGTAGGGCGGTCGCACGATTCTCTGCGTCTGCCTGCTATTCGGTTTTGCATTCCGTTTTCATCTAAAAAGGCCGCATCAGCAGAGCAATGCATCAGCAGGACAATAGTTGTCACGAAGACAAAAAACGGATCGCACACGGCCGACGACAGGCCGAAGTCGCACCGACCACCACGGATGTTCCCAGACAGTGCGCAACCTATGCGAACACCCGGATATTCGAACATCCGATCACACCGCGCATCGATAACCGCACCGCGCGTCGGTACAACGAAAACGAAATAGCGCAGTAGCGGAACAACGAAACAACAGAAACAGCAAAGCAGCAGAACAGCGAGGCATGCCGTACCTCCGGTGCATTACAACATCGGAGCACACAGAAACACCGAAATTGCCGCGCGCCCTGTTTGCCAGCGGTTGAACAACTGAACGAGCAACCATAGCCAACCACACCAAATCACGACCATGCCGGCGACCAGACGATTGCTTCGCGATCGCGTTCGCACGGCGATCCGATCATCCGGACGAACTTTGCGAGGATTTCCCATGCGACACACGTCACGTTTACGGTGGCCCGTTTCCGTACTCTGCCTTTCGGGTGTCTGGTCGCTCGCCATATGTTGGGGTGTGTCGTCGACGTTCGCAGCCGACGAAATCTCGGAAATCGCCCATCAGCTTACATCGGGCTCTGTCGAGCAGCGTGTCGAAGCGGCCGATAAGTTGGCCCGCCGCGGCATGGCAGCCGTATCAGCACTCGACGCGCTCACCCGCGCGTTGCAAGACCCCGCGGCCGATGTGCGCTGGCATGCGGCTCGGGCCCTTTCGGCGCTCGGCCCCGAGGCGGCACCGGCCGTGCCGGCACTGGCCAAACTATTGCAAGACGGCGATGCCCACGTTCGGGCTCACGCGGCATCGGCACTGGGTGCCATCGGCCCCGCTGCCCGCGATGCCGTGCCGCAGTTGACCAAGGCCGTGGCCGACCCCGATCCAACGGTTCGTCGAGAAGCCGTGGAGGCGCTGCGGGCCATTCGCCCCGGTCCGAAGGTCGTGCTGCCGCTGCTCACCCGACTGCTGCAAGATGCCGAACCCAGCGTTGTTTTGCGGGCCATCGACGCGCTTTCCGAGTTTGGCAAAGATGCCGTGCCGGCCCTGATCGAGGCGTTGCAGAATCCCCGCATGCGGTATTGGGCCATCCTCGTTTTGAACGAGATCGGGCCCGACGCGGCCGACGCGGTTCCCGCGCTGGTCCGCGTGTTGCAAGAAGACAAAGACCCTGAGGTTCGCATGGAGGCGCTGCTGGCATTGGGCAATATCGGCCCGGCGGCCAGGTCGCATGGCGCCATGATTGCCCGCATGCTGAACGACCCCTCGCCGGCGATCCAGCGAGCAGCGCTCTTTGCACTCACGCAAATCGGTTACGACAACGCAGCCGATCAAATTGCCCGCCTGGCGAACTCGGACGACGCCGTCACGCGCATCGTGAGCCGCTGGGCGCTGGCCAAGCTGCGGCCCACGCCAGAGAATATCAAGCAGGCGTCGCTGGCCGCCATCGAAGCGTTGAAGTCGGACGACGAACAGGTGCGTCGTGCCGCCGCGCACGCTGTGTGCGATCTGGATGCCCCCTCCGAGGTCGTCGCGCCGGCGCTGGTTGATGCCATGCACGGCGCGAGCCCCGAAACCATGGCCGGCATTGTGTTGGCTCTGGCATCTTGCGGGCCGCACGCCGTGCCGCGTATCGCCGGCGCGCTGGAAAACGAGCAACTGTGCCCCATTGCTGTCGAGGTGCTCACGGCCATGGGGCCCGCGGCCAAAGAGGCCGTGCCCGCACTGATCGAAAAGCTCCGTTCGACGGACGATCCGGAGCTGCGTCGCGAAATCCAGTTGGCGCTGGCCTCGATCGGCCCCGACGCCAAGGCGGCCGTGCCCGTGCTGATTGAAAACCTCAGCGACGAAAACCCCAAGGTGCGTTCCAGCGCGGCCTACGCTTTGGGGAAGATCGGCCCCGCGGCCCAAAAAGCCGAGTCGGCTTTGCGAGAACGATTTGCCAACGATGACGACAGATTCGTGCGGCTCAGCGCGATCTGGGCCTTGTTGCACGTCCGCCCGGGCGATCAACGCATCGCACGGCGTGCGTTGCCCCTATTGATCGAGGCACTCAAGTCGGAACGGCCCGACGTGCGATTCGAGGCTGCGGCAACGCTGGGCGAACTGGGCCCCATAGCTCGCGGCGCCATCGCTGCGCTGGAATCGCTCCGCAACGATCGCGACGGAGCCGTGCGAGCCATGGCCCAAGAGGCGATTTCAAAGCTCCGCGGAAAATCACCGAAATAGAGCAGGCCGAAACGAAGGCGCCCCTCGCGATCTGCCGGTCGCTCGTCCCCTGTGCGAAGCACGTCGCGAGGTGCACCGCTGCCGGTCGAGCTTTCTCGTCAAAGAAACCTGCGGCCCTGCGGGTATGCGTCGCGCACGCGGATCG
>WGDQ01000344.1 GCA_015493185.1 Planctomycetaceae bacterium | reverse complement strand
GACTACGCCTGCCCTCCCACGCCGTCTCGCCGCGCCGTGTATCGAACTTTCGTGGGCCGCAATTTCGTACAACTGATCGGCAACCTCCTGCGAGCCTATCCCGACCTCTGTCATTCCGACGCGGCAATCGAGCACGACTCCCTTGCGGCTGCGGCTTACATCCACCAGCATCTCAGCTCCTTAGGAAAAGAACCCGCTGACGTTCGCGTAGAAATCGTGACGGCTGTTTTCTATCGGGGCGAACATGCCTACTTGATTGGCCGCATCCTCGGCAGCGGCGAATCCGCGCCGCTGGTACTCTGCTTTTGTCATACCGAAACAGGACCGCAGCTCGACGCGGTGCTGCTCAGTCAAGCCGACATCAGCACGCTGTTTAGCTACACGCGCTCGTATTTCCACGTGGAAATCGATCGTCCCTACGACCTGGTGGCATTCATCAACTCGATCTTGCCGAGAAAAAAAGTCGCCGAAATCTACATTTCTCTCGGCTACAACAAGCACGGCAAAACCGAACTCTATCGCAACGCGCTGCACCATCTCGACCACTCGCACGACAAATACCAGCTTGCCGAGGGGCAACGCGGCATGGTCATGATTGTTTTTACGATGCCCTCCTACCCGGTTGTTTTCAAAATCATCAAAGACCGCTTCGATTATCCCAAGGATTGTTCCAGACAGGAGGTGATCGACCGATATCACCTGGTTTTTAATCACGACCGAGCCGGCCGCCTGATGGACGCACAACAGTACAAGTATCTCGTGCTGGATCGCCGCCGGTTTGCCGAGGAACTAATCGACGAGTTGCTCGAAGTGGCCGGCCAGACGGTCTCCCTGGAAGACGACCGCGTTATCATCAAACATTGCTATGCCGAAAGAAGAGTCGTCCCGCTGAACGTTTATCTGCAACAAAGCGACGAAGCAGCAGCCCGGGCGGCCGTGGTCGACTACGGCAACGCTATTAAGAACGTGTCCCGATAGGGGTTTTAGAGCCTCGCGAGTCGCTTTGACATCAGGTTAATCATGGCAATGTAGGTGAAAGCCTCGGCGGAAGCGGTAGTCTTTTCATAGTCTTTGCTGTGTCTTCGGTAGCGGGCCAGCCAGGCAAAAGTGCGTTCGACGATCCACCGCTTGGGTAGCACCACAAACCCCTTCACGCCCACTGGCCGCAAAACGGTTTGCAGCACCCAACCAAAAGTTTCCTGGACCCAATCCGGCAACCCCGAACGGCCATAAGCCGAATCACCAAAAATGACTTTCAGTCGGTGAAATTGTTCGCTAAGTTTGTCCATCACCCATTCGGCCCCGTGTTGATCTTGCCACTCGGCGCCATGCACGACCACCGCCAACACCAACCCGAGGGTGTCGACCGCGATGTGCCGCTTGCGTCCGGTGATTTTCTTGCCTGCATCATAGCCTCTTTCTTCGCCTCCCTCGGCCGAACGAACCGATTGGCTGTCAACAATCGCCGCGGTAGGAGTCGGCTTCTTGCCTGACGCCTGTCGGACCTTCACCCGCAACGCATTGTGAATCCGCTCCCAAGTTCCGTCGTTCCGCCAGGTCCAGAAAATGTTGTAAACCGTCTTCCAATGGGGAAAATCGTGGGGCATCTGCCGCCACTGGCAGCCGGTCCTGGTGACGTACAGGATCGCGTCGATCACCCATCGGCGGCAGATCGGCTCTCGCCCGAACCCGCTCCACTTTGGTAAAAGTCGCTTGATAATTCGCCATTGCTCATCCAACAGATCGCTGGGATACTTCTTCTCACGTTGCATGCTGCGGCTCCTCCGTCCTTGGATGACAAAACCAAAGGAGGAGCCGTAGCAGTTTTTCTTAAATCACGCTATCGGGACACGTTCTTAGGCGTGAAAAAAAGGGGGGCGCGTCGAGACTCGTTTTCTTTGGATCAATGTTCTCGACGCCCAATATGTCCGCGAGCGGTTGGGTTTTGCCGGTTGTCGAATCCTCATTCGGATCGATCGACAGCGAAAAGACCGTCATGGAGTTGTG
>WGDQ01000343.1 GCA_015493185.1 Planctomycetaceae bacterium | reverse complement strand
CGGCTTTGTTTCTCAGCAATCCATGTTCGAAGCTGCTTGGCAATTGCTGCACCATCGTTGCTCACCGTGCCCACCGCGCGCGTGCGAATCAATTGCGCCGGCTCGTCGTGATCGGGCCCAATGGCCAGAATCGGTCGACGAGCACCAAGGTATTCGAACAGCTTGCCGGAGAAAATGCCGCGTGCCCGCGGGTCGGTCCATAGCAGAAAAACGAGCGCATCGGCCTGGCGCTGAATTCTCAACGACTCTTGATAAGGCACCACCCCGCGGATGCCTATCTGGTCGGCCACACCGTAGTCTTCTGCCAGGCGAGCGATCCACTGTACGTAACGCCCGTAGAAATCGACGCGGACCTGATGTCTCAACGGGCCGAGTTGCCGGATTGCCTCGAACAGCGGTCTCGGGTCTTGCCCCTGTTGGTAGGCCATGCCCGTGTAGGCCAAACGTATGGTCGGCTGCCGTGTTGGCTTTGTCGGCAACTGTCGAACCGGCGATGTCGGCGCATCGCACGGCGGATAGTCGGCAGGATCGAAGCCGTTGAGCACCACGTCCACCGGGCAGTCGACCAATTCGCGCAGTCGCTCAGCCAGCGGTTCAGAAACCGTAACCAGGCCGGCTGCCGAGCGTAGCGTGCGTCGCTCGACGGGACGTTCCAGCTTGCGACGCCAGCGGGGATGTGGATTGCCCGTATTGTCGACCCACAAATCGCGCAGATCGCCAACCCAAGCTGTGCCGAATCGCCGTGCCAGACGGCTGGCCAGCAGCAGCGAAGTGAACGGTGTGGCACTGGCGAGGATCACCTCGGCGGGCCACTCTTGCAGCACGCGGCAAGCGGCGCGGTAGGCGAAGGGATACCAGCCGATTTGCCCGTCGGGTACATGCAACAGCGATTTATAAAGGCGTCCCAATGCCGAAAGCAGCGTGCTGCGTTGGCCTGCCTTGCCGGGTGTGAACCCCTCGGAAGCCACCCGCTTTCTTCCGCCTAGCACCCACTCGACAGGACGGTTGACGTCCCACCATCGGGTTTGAATCAAACGTTCCGGCTCGATCTCCAACGGCAGCGTTGGCTGAAACATCTGGTCGGCCGCCGAAACCACGCGAACATCGTGTCCGAACCGCCGGAGAAATTTGGCCGTTTTGCCCGTGCGCACCGCCCCAATCGTGTTGTAGGGCGGAAAAAAATAAGCGAGCATCAGCACGCGCATCGACCGGCCTCCTTGCCGCGAGAGCCACCGCTACGCGGCGCGGCCTTCGTGATGTTTCCCTTCGGACACAGGCCGAACGGTCGTATGCTCCAGTCGCTCGTAAGCCCGGCCACAGGCCGAACAAGTGGCCGTGGGGCACGATGCCTCGAACCGTAGGATGGTGCCACACTCGCATGCCCAGCCCCGCAGCCGCGCCGGGTTGCCCAGCATCAACGCATAGGGGGGTACGTCACGCGTTACCACCGCGCCGGCACCAATCAACGCGTGCTCGCCAATCGTATGGCCACAAACGATCGTGGCATTGGCGCCGATCGTGGCACCCTTCTTCACGCGCGTGGGCGCCTCGTCTTCCGGCCGATTGCGAGGAAAAGCCGACCGCGGCGTCAACACGTTCGTAAACACCATCGAAGGGCCGCAGAACACGTCGTCTTCGAGTGTCACTCCGCGGTAAACCGACACATTGTTCTGAATCTTCACATTGTTGCCGATCGAAACATCGGGGCCGATCACCACGTTTTGCCCAATACGGCACCGCTCGCCGATGCGGGCATTGCGCATCACATGGCAAAAATGCCAGATCATCGTGCCGGCGCCGATCTCCACGCCGTCATCCAAATACGACGACTCGTGAACAAAATACTCGCTTTCGCTCATCGCTGGCGTCTTTCTGCTTTCTGCGTTTTGGGGAAAGGTTCGATTGCCCAAGCGTGCGATCTATCGAACGTGTGCTGCTGCCGCATACGAAGCGTCGGCCGCTTCGCTTCGCAAACCGCATAACCGCTTGCGTGCGACGGTTGCGCGACGAGCCGTTCAGCACGGCTTCGTCGTGGTTCGTGCCGCCCATGCTTCAATCGGGTTCGGCTCGCGTCAGAACGATTGCTTGCAAGTGGGCTATCTGTCAGCGGCGGCAAACCAAACGCGTCTCGCTGTTGCCGGCCGTCAGGGCCAACCACGCATCGCGCGAAACCGCCTGACTTCACGCCACCATGCGC
>WGDQ01000342.1 GCA_015493185.1 Planctomycetaceae bacterium | reverse complement strand
CCCATATGCAAAACCGACAGTAAATGGGTGCCACGGACCATGCGTTCAAAAGCTCACACGCCCGCGAATCGGGTCCGCGAACCTGACGCCCTTCGGGTTCTTCGCTTATCGGAGCGGGGCGGCTGCTAGCCGAACGACGGTCGATTGGCCCGCGGATGGTCGGGGTTTACCCTGCCGTGGGGTCGAGATGTGCCCGTGCCCCGGCATCGCGGGCGTTGACCCTCGGCCGGCGTCTCACTATAGTCCAAAGCCGTGCGTTTCACGGTGGCTGTAGCTCAGTTGGTTAGAGCACCAGATTGTGGATCTGGAAGTCGTGGGTTCGAGTCCCATCAGCCACCCTTGGCTTTCTGCCGGGCAGACGCGAGGTCGCGGGTTGATATGGCCGCGGGCGGTCGGTGGCCGCAGATACCAGCGCGGAATCGGCTGCCATGCCATTGCCGCACAGGCGCGCCGCAGGGGCGAACAAGCCGGCCGTTTGCCGAACGTTTGTCAATCGGTTTCGCCACTGTTTCCGTTGTCGTGCTGGCGTGGCGTTTTTCCGACTTGGCTCACCCCGGTGCAGTCCGGCTTGCCCTGTTCAAGGGTCGCCTGAATGACGGCCCTGTGTGGCCAACCTGCGGTAGCCGACGGGAGCTTGATCCGATGTCGAACCGCCCCCTGCTCTCCGACCGTGCGATTCAAATGGTGGCCGAAGACAAAATTCGCGCGGCCATCGCAGCCGGCGAGTTCGACCGGCTGCCGGGATTCGGCAAACCGGCTTCGATCATCGATGAGCCGTACGATCCGAATTGGTGGATTCGTCGCAAGCTGCGTTTGGAAGAGTTGGGCGATCCGCGAGAGTACGGTCGGCTGCTCGGCGAGTGAACCGAACCGGCAAGGTTCACGGTTTCTCGATCCACTTCTGCACGCGCACGCCCAAGCTGGTCGGATTGTCTGACGCTTGACGAACGGCGTTCAGTTGCTGGGGCGTCAGGGCTTTGTCGAAGATCGCCACTTCGTCGATGGTGCCGTCGAACGGTCGGCTGCCCGAGCCCGAGGGGTTGTCGCCAATCCAGGCCTCGACCTTCGGATTGGCGTCGATCGTGCCGTTTTTACGCGCGGCGCCGACGCGCACGCCGTCTTTGTAAATCGCCATTTGCTCACCATCGTACACGGCCGCCACGAAGGTCCACGTATTGGGTTCCAGGTCGCCTTTCCAGGCAGAGAGCGTCGTGGTTTGGCCTTTGGTTTTCAGCCGAAACCGCAGTCGGATACGGCCCCTGCTGCTTATCGTGCTGACCATCCAATAGTGCGAATCGTTGCTCGTGCCCGTGGCTTTCGAGATGAGGCGCGCGTCGGAAACGTCGAAATCGTCGGCACGGAACCAGAGCAAAATGGTCATGGCCGATGACGGCACGTCGACCGCGCCGACGTTTACCGAATCGTTCACACCGTCGAAGTCGGCCGCCGTGTCGCCGGGCACGATACTGGCCGCACCAAGAGTGGGTCCGACGTAGGTGCCATCGTTATTGCCCACTGCATCGACGGCCGTTTTGGCCCCCGGCGTTTCGCTCAAGCGCCACCAGGCCACAGGACTGTTGGCCAGATAGGCATCGATCAACGATGTGTAATTCGGCAACGAAGCGTTGTAGAGCTCCTGAACTTGCAGATCGCTTAATTGCTGCGAGAAGACGGTCACCTCGTCGATGATGCCACGGTAGAACGCCTGCAAAGGCTCGACCGATTGGCTGCGGCTCGCGTGCGTGCCGGCCCCAATGGCCCACGGTTCGAAATTGCCGGCTCCGCCCGAGCTGGGCCCCAACCCGCCGGCATATGGATTGCTGCCGGTCAGCGCCCCATCGACGTAGAGCTTCATGCCTTGTGGCCCGAACGTGAAAACCACCTGATGCCACATCTTGCTGGTGATGGGTGTCGAGAAAACCAAGTACGAATTCGACACGCTTCGCAAACGGACCAAAACCCAGGGGCCGTAGGCGAGCATCGAGAGGCCACCGCCCGTGCCGAAGCTGCTCGCGTCTTTCGAGAGAAAGACCCGAAAGCCATTCACGTCTTCGGGATAAATCCAAACGACGATGCTGCCCTGATCGAGCAAAAAGGCATCGTTGTGCGGCACCTCGACGTAGCCGGTTGTGCCGTCGAAGCGGGCTGCAAAATCGGTGTCGCCGTCGATGGCCGAAGGCTGCCCCAGCGTGACGCCTTGATGATACGTGCCGTTGAACCCACCGGCCACGTCGGCGGCCATGGTGCCACTGGTTTCGCCCAACCGCCAGTAGGCCACCGGATTGTAGGAAAGCACCAGATCGGAATACACCGAGGCCCTTGCCGTGGTGGCAAATGAGATCAACAGTACGCAGAACGCCGTTTTCGTCAGCAGTCTCGATCGCCGTAGGCGCGTTCGCATTTTGCCAGCCCTGGTTACCGTGCGCCGGGGTTTTGGTGTGTTCCACGCCCATTGCGGGCAAGGCCGAACCGAACGGTCGATTGCCCGCTATTTAGAACCCGCTTTCAGGGTGTCTTCAGAATCGCTTCCAGGCCCGAGATTGTGAGCAGGCGATTCATATCAACGAGGGCGAAGCAGGCCAGTCCTGCTTGGACGGGTCGATGCAGACGGACAACGAGCCGGTCGGCTTGCTCGCGATCGAGACCGGAATTGGATTCTGAAGACACCTTCTTATTCAAACTTAGCTTGCGCGCAGGGCACGCGCAGACAGGCGGCACACACCGACAGGGCCGCACAATCGCGCCAATCGGCCTGAAATTCACGCGGCCGCGGGTGGTCCGCAAGCCCGACGAACGAGCAGCGGCAGCGGGTCGACAGCCGTCGGAACCGAGGCGGCGGCACATGCGGATCGCCGCGCTTCGATGTTCGGTTTCGGGGCGGGCCGCGCCTGGGCTTTCCCGAAACCGGGGCCCGCCAATGCGTG
>WGDQ01000341.1 GCA_015493185.1 Planctomycetaceae bacterium | reverse complement strand
GTTGATGATCCGGTCGTTACGTTCCCAGAAAAGCTGCGTCGAGAACTGCGCATCGAACTGGCTCAGTGCCCCTTCGACCCCGTAACGAGGATCGGTTTCTTGAATGGCCGGCTCATAGGTCGTCACGGTTCGCGTGGGCTGCGTCACAACACGACCGCCCAGATCGCGCATCACTTCGCTATTGGCCAGTGCCAGTTGGATGGCCTCTTCGAGCGAAAGATCCCAGTAGTCGGTTGGTTCATGAGTCCACAAGGTCCGGGGGGGCAGGGCTTCTTGAAGATCGGCCGGCGCGCTCACCGGCTCGTGCGCCACATCGATCGACGTGGCCACGTTCTGATAATGCGACAGGTCGCCGTCGCGCAAGAAGTAGAATTCGCGCGCTCGCTGACAGCCGGCCGAAGCCAGCAAAACCAGCCCGACGACGCCAGACCAAAAGCGCCCCGCCGCTTGCCTTCGCATGCGAAATAGAACCTCTGTCATCCGCGATCGATCATGGTTGCAGCCTTCTACGACCCTTCGCCCATGCCCCGCTGCCGCGCAGGGCGCAGGCGCATCGGCTGGTTCGACGTAGCAATCTATCGGCAGAACAACCCCTACGACTGGAAGATTCTTCGCGATCCGCACGCATCCCCCGGACGCCGCAGACGCCGCATTTCCCCAGGACCACTTTTCCGGGCATCATGGCAATCGTGGCCGCCAGTGGTTAATTTGAAGTCGGTCCAGCCGCCTCGGCAGAACGACGGCGGCGGCCGCCGGGCGACCTTGGCGCCCCGAAGTCCTAAAACCTAGAGCGAACGGACAGACCCTCGAACTCTTGCGGGAAAACCGCTTGTCTCGGCTGTTCAGACGCGTTTTGTCCGCTGGTTCCTAAACCCGCTCCATCTTGCCCGCGGCAAGCAATACGGGCAGCAGAGCCGGGCACCGTCCGGCGGGCCGCTGGCGCTTGTGACATCCTGCTGGCAAAAAAATGACCTCATAATCCTGGCTATTTGGCGACTTGTTTCTGCTTTCTTGTCCGTCCTGACCGGCTGCGCCCGGCGGTTGGGCCGACAAGTCGCATGCAGAGCATCCAATCGAGCCTTGCAACTTCGACCTGATAGGAGAATTGACGCAATGAACCAATATCGACGTTTCGCCTGGTTGATTTCGGCCGTCAGCATCGTGGTTCTATCGGTTCCAGCTCTTGCCGTAGCGGGCCAGTGGCAGCCGCTGTTCAACGGCAAAGACCTTACTGGTTGGCAACCTGTCGGCGGAGCAGCCGGTCATTGGAAGGCGGAAGACGGCGTTCTCTACTGCCAAGGAGGCAGCGGTTGGCTGTCGACCGACAAGCAATACGGCGATTTCGAGCTCGAGCTGGAATTCCGCGTTCCGCCGGGAGGAAACAGCGGCGTTTTCATCCGCGCCCCGCACGAGGGCAACCCTGCCTATCAGGGCATGGAAATTCAGGTGCTCGACGACTATGCCCCGAAATACGCCAAACTGCGACCCGTGCAGTACACCGGCAGCATTTACGATGTAGTCGCCGCCAGCCCGCGTGTTACTAAGAAGGCAGGGCAGTGGCAGAAGATGGTGATTCGGTGCGAGGGCCCCCACGTCGTGGTGAAGGTCAACGGAACGAAGGTTGTCGATGCGAACCTCAACGATTACACCGATCACCTCGACAAGCATCCAGGGTTGGCACGAAAGCAGGGTTACATCGGCCTGCAAAACCACGGTTCGCGGCTCGACTATCGAAACATCCGCATTCGCACCCTGCCGTAAAACACCCTGCCATAGAATCGACCGACCGCTTCGATTCGTAGAACCGCTCGATCGCGGCCGCTGGCGCTTCCTGCGCAGTGGCGGCGTCCTCGCTCACCCCTGCGCAACCGCCCAAAAAACCGGCACAACCGGCCGGTGCGACGTAACTGCGGCGTCGGATCGGCTTGCGCGGGCAAACACCGCTTCGCCCGATTTTCGACTACCAGGCTCGCCGGATCGGTGCGATTAGGCCAGTTTCAACGGCACGGGGCTTTCGAGGCAACCTCGTGTAGGTCTTCTGGTTTGACCTTGTGCGCGCCGCGTCCTACGTTTTGGAAGACGTGATTTTGGCCCCCTTTGGCTCTCGGTGCGATCGACGTCACCGGGCCGGCAGCACTTCCGATTGAATTGGATGAAACACTCGTGAAGGCAGAACACATCAACCCGTTCATTCGTGCCCTGGTGAAATCGTTCGACACGATGGTGGGCTGCAAAGTTCGCCGCGGCGAAATCCACTTGAAAGGCGCCGAAGGCACCCCCTACGAGGTCAGCGGCATCATCGGGCTTTCGGGCAAGGCCGTGGGCACGGTCGTCTTGGCCCTCTCGCGTGAGGTTGCCCTGAAAGCCGCTTCGGCCATGCTGATGTTCGAAGCCGAAGAGCTCGACGACGATGTGATCGACGCGGTTGGCGAACTGGCCAACATGGTGGCCGGTGCCGCCAAGGCCGAACTAGCCGAATTCGACATGTCGGTCAGTTTGCCCAATGTCATCACGGGCAGAGGCCATGTGGTGCGTTTCCCATCCAACGTGACGCCCATCTGCATCCCCTTCGAATGCCAATGGGGCCCGCTTGCCGTCGAGGTCGGTCTGGCACCAGCCCCCGACGCCACGCCTGCCCAAGCAGCAGCAGCCTCAAGTTGAGGCCCCAGTTTTGCCGATAAGGCGTCCGCGCGGAAAGTCGCCTTCCGCAACCCGAAACGATCGGCTGTTTCGCCCAAACCTCCTAGTTTGGGCGCCAATCCCCCATCGTGACGGTCAACGAGGGCGCTACGCCCGCGCGTGCACAGCTTGATTGTTCAGCAGTGGGCTCAACCTTTTTGTGCTGCCCCAGCATTTTCGTTTTTTTCTAGATGGGTGGCCCGCTGCCGCAAATTGAGCAAAGGCGCGGTTTCCACGCACCGGACGCCATAGATCGCAGTCGTGCCGTCTGCAAGCCGGCCGCAACGCGTTCGTTGGTGAAAGCCCCTGTGCGATACGTGGAAGCCGAGCGACACAACGCCGATGGTGCGCGGCGCCGACGGCTTTTTGATTTTTTGACCACAGCGCTATGCCATTTTGGTCGCAGCGCCACCACGTTGGATGCGCACCCCCTCGGCACAGAGGGCAACAACTTGCCGACCACCGGACAATCCGGTTTCTCCGGCGTGGCCGTTTCCTTGCACGTCTCACAATCACGATCACCATCACCTTAAACAACGCACGCCGCAGCCCATCGCGCACGTAGGCCGAAAACGGCCATGCCGCGCGAGGCCGCGCATCGTCTGTCGATTCTGCTCATGGTTGCAACTTCCGACATCCGCAAGGCGGCCGTGCTCCTCATGAGTTTGCCTGAGGAAGAGGCGGCCACACTGCTCGCGAAGCTCGACCCCAAACAGGTCGAAGCCGTGTCGATCGAGATCGCCCGGCTCGGCCCCGTGAGCGGCGACGAACAAGAAACCGTCATCCGCGAATTCGCCGAAGTCAACCCGGGCAGCCTCGCCTCGGGCAGCGGCGGGCTCGAGGTTGCCAAAAAGCTTGTCGAAAAAGCGTTGGGCAAAAACGCCTCGGGCACGTTGGAAACGGTCCGACAGTCGATCGAGGCGTTGCCATTCGCCTTTCTTCAAAAAGTCGACAGCCAGAACCTGCTCACCTTCATCATCGACGAGCACCCGCAAACCATTGCTCTGATCCTCACGCACCTGCCGTCGACGCGCGCCGCCGACGTGCTGAAAGGGCTGCCACAAGATCGTCAGCTTTCGGTCATCCGGCGCATTGCCAAAATGGGGCAAACCAACCCCGAAATCATCCAGGAGGTGGAAAAGGGACTCGAAAACCGCATGGCTAGCGTCATGAGCCAGAGCTTCGAAAACGCCGGCGGTGCGGAAAGCGTGGCCGAAATTCTGAACGTCACCGACCGCGCTACGGAACGGGCATTGCTCGAGAGCCTCGCTCAAGAAGAACCGGAGCTTGTCGAGGAAATCCGGCGTTTGATGTTCGTCTTCGAAGACATCGCCAAATTCCCCGACAAGGAAATCCAAACCGTTCTCAAAAACGTGGAAACTTCGCAATGGGCCTTGGCACTCAAGGGTGCCAGCGAAGAGCTCAAAGAGAAGATCATGAGCAACATGTCGAAACGGGCGG
>WGDQ01000340.1 GCA_015493185.1 Planctomycetaceae bacterium | reverse complement strand
GCGGCGACGTTGCCGATGGACTACCGCATGACAATTCCGCATCCCGTGAGCCTTGGAGCCTATTCGCAGCAGCAGGACAATGCTGGGGCAGGACGCGTGTCGGCTGAAGCTGTCGACCCGCTTGGCTCGCCCGATGCCCGACAGAACCTGCCCGGCAAGATGCCGCACGATGGCGGTGAAACTTTGCCGCCGGGTGGAAATGCCAGGCCCGTGCCCCAGGATGGTGGGCTCCAAGACCGTTCGGGTGCGACCCCGACGACACCACCGGTACGGTGGTCGGGTGCGCCGCCGATGCGTTTGGCCGATGCTTTCTCGGGACCGCCGCCAGGTTACATGCCCAAAGAGCCGATCTTGCGCCCGGCACGCCGCGACGTTGGTTTCAATAGCCGCGATCCGGTTGCCGCTGCCCGGAGCGGTTTCGGTGGTGCGGAAGGTGGTCGTGCCGAAGCGGTATTTGCGGCACCCGCGAGCCACGGGCCGTCAGCACCCGTTGGTTTTCGCAGCTCGGTCATTCGCGCCATGACCAGCCATCTTGGCCGCGATGAGCAGAAAAACCGTCCGGCCGCGTATCGCATGGATTCCGACGGGCCGGCCGCACCGAGTCATTCGATCGAACCATCGGCCGCGCCGCTGTCGCCATCGAAAGCGGGGCGCACGGCAACGGGCGGTTCCACCGCGGGCTCCCCTTCGGCCCACGTCGGCTCGCAATCCGCAGCGACAAAGCAAGCGGCGCCCGGCTTTTCCGGCACGCGATTTCAGACCAATAGCGGACCGCTTCGCAGCACGCATGCGGCCGATCCTCGTCCGCAATCGGCACCGCGGAAGATGCGTGCTGCCTCGTCCGGCGGCCAGCCGGTCCGTTTGCCGGGCGTTGGCATGCGGGCAGAATCGCCGAGCGCCCGGTAAGTGGAGTCATCGACTCTATTGCCCGTTGTGTTGACGCGAACCGGCCGTGGCCGGAAACAACCGAGCGACGCAACAGCGCCACATG
Source organism: Planctomycetaceae bacterium (assembly GCA_015493185.1). Taxonomy (GTDB): domain Bacteria; phylum Planctomycetota; class Planctomycetia; order Pirellulales; family JAEUIK01; genus WGDQ01. The sequence goes on along the minus strand of WGDQ01000340.1, from coordinate 1,395 downwards.
TCACAACGCTATCTATATTGAGGTCACCGTCCCACAAGGGAGCGTTGGGCCCCTGACACGTTAGGCCGGTGGCTTAAACCAGCGGACAAAACGCGTCTGAACAGCCGAGACAAGCGGTTTTCCGCAAGAATTAGAGGTTCTGGCCGTTCGCTCTTTGCACCGCTTGGCCGCTGGTGCCTTGTCCGATGGAATTGCGGCGGCGGGGCCTTCGCCTTGCGGAATCGGGCCGCTGTTGCCTGCGCCCACTTGGGAGGGCAACGCTCGATCACGGCAGCCACGACCAGACCTCGACCAGGAAGAACCGCTTGAGCGGTCGCGCTAGTGCGGCCCCCAGCGTGTCGGGACGCACCTCGATTCTGGCGTAGCCGGTCATTTCTGGCAGCAGGTTTTCGGGCGGATTTTGCAGCTCAGCATAAACGCGCACCACGCGGTCTCGGTCGTCGCGGGCGATTTGCTCGGTAAGCCGCTCGCGGTCGGAACGGTAGGGCTCAAGCTCGGCAGCGGCCCGGCGGATAGCGCTTCCGGAGATGTCGACGATTTTGCCCTTTACCAGGCCGCCGTTCAGGCCCCAGAAACGGAGATTGACGGTTTGCCCGACCGCCAGCCACGGAATGGCATCTTCGGTAGCGGCGATTTCGGCCCGTAGAGAAGAACTGTCTTGAACCACGGCCACCAGGTCGCCGGGTTGGACGTATTGGCCCACCCGGGTTTCAACGGCTGCGGTGACCACGCGGCCAGCGATCGGCGCGCGGATTTCGGCCAGGTCGAGCTGCTCTTGATGGTGTTTCAATAGCGCGGTCAGCCGTTCGACTTCGGCCTCGGCGGCGCGGATTTGTTCGTCGCGAACGCCCGCTTCCAATTCAGCTAGTTTCTGCTGCGCGGCGGCGAGCAGTTTTTCGGCCGATTCTTTCTGAAAGCGCGCGTTTTCGAGTTCCGCCTCGCTCACGGTGTCGGTTTTGGCAAGAAGCTCCACACGCTGTAGTTCGGTGGTGTGGTAGTCGACTCGCAACTGAGCGAGTTCCACTTCCTTGCGGGCGGCCTCGACCTTTTCGGTGCGTGTGCCGGCCAACAGCATGTCGAGATTGGCCCGGGCCGCGGCCAGTTCGGCACGCGTTGTTTCCACGGCGGCCCGCTGCTCGCGAGCGGCAAGCGTGGCAATAGGGGCATTGGTTTCGACGCGTTGCCCCTCGACGACGTGAATGGCGTCGATCTGCCCGGCAATAGGAGCCCGCACGCCAACCACGGCCGAAGGCAAAAGACGAAACTCTCCGCCAACTTCGTGTTGATAGGGAATGAACAAGCAGGCCACCAGTGCGGCCACAACGGCCAGGCGAATCGGCCAGCGGATATACCAACGTCCGCCGCCTCGCACGACCCAACGCAAAAACCAGTTCG
>WGDQ01000339.1 GCA_015493185.1 Planctomycetaceae bacterium | reverse complement strand
CTCGAAGAGTTCCTCATTCTCGGCAAAGGGATGACCACGCATCCCACCTTGCCGCTATCGCTGCTGGCCGATGTGTTCGAATCGCTCGTGGCGGCCATCTACCTTGATGGGGGGGCGGCTGCCGCCGAGGAGTTCATCCAACGCCACATGGCCGATGAAATCGAGTTGGCCGCCGGCGGCGACCACGGCGGCAATTTCAAGTCGATCCTCCAACAGGTTGCACAGCGCGAATACGGCACCACGCCCACATATCACTTGCTGGACGAAAAAGGGCCCGACCACAGCAAGTGCTTCAAAATCTCAGCTCAGATCGGACGCAACCGGTACCAACCCGCCTGGGGACGCAACAAGAAAGAGGCCGAACAACGGGCCGCCCGAAACGCCCTGTGCGAATTGAACGACGAGCCCATTCTGTTCCCTTCCGACTAACCGTTTCCCTCCGACCAAGCTGCCCCCTACCTTTTCTCCTGTTTTCTTGCCCGCCCCGTTCCGCTTCGTTTCCGCCCATCGGGCGTGTTTTCCAAATGTCAGCCGCGTTGAGGTTCATGGCACGCGCGCGGTCGGGTTTGCCTCCGGCCGTCTGCCCGGTGCGCCGGCCGTCGATCATCAACGAAGTCGGCTGGGAAAATACGCACGGCTTTGCCATGATAAGTGCGTTCCTACCGAGGCGGGCAGGGCGTTGCCTGCATCGGCGCGGTGTTGTCAAAAGCGACCTGCGGCAATTCGAACCATGAACCATGCCCGCCGGCAGCCGACCGCAGTCGATCGCAGCCGATCGGCTTTTGCCGGGCGACGCGACAGTTTCAACGGCCGCCTACGAGCGATTCGCTAGAGTGCCCTCGAAAGCAGGAGTGTCAAGGACGATGCCCGGCCCCCACGCGCGTTCGAAGCAGCCCCCCGTTGCGCGCCCCGCATCGCACAAATCGCTCGCGTCGCTCGCGCAGCCGTCGCGCGTCTCGGCCGCTACGACGGCACCCGCGGCGAATTCTTCCCCGGCTGGTTTTTCCTGGTCGTCGCAATACGAGCGTCGTCGCCGTGCAGCCGCTCGGTTCGGCAAGTCGGTTTTTCGTTTGCCGATCGTGCGTCGCGTGCGCGAAGTGTTGCTCGATCACGTGCGCGAAGGAGACCGCGTTCTAGAGGTTGGCGCCGGCGACCGACGGATGGGCGAGTTGCTGCGGTCGCAACGCCCAGGCGTGCGTTACCAATCGCTCGATCCCGACCCGATCGGCTCGCACGACTACACCGACCTCTCGCAAATTCGCGACACGTACGATGTCGTCTTTGCGTTGGAAGTGGTCGAACATCTCGATCTGGCCGATCTGCCGACGTGGCTCGATCGGTTGCACGGCATCACAAGGCCCGGTGGCACGCTGCTGCTGAGCACGCCCAACACGTTCTATCCCCCCGCCTATTTGCGCGACGCCACCCACCGCACACCGCTCTGTTACGATGAGCTGGCCGGTCTGGTCGAGGCGGCCGGCTTTCGCGTGCACCGCATCGTCCGCGTGTACCACGATCCGGTGCACCGCAAGCTGCTGCGGCGCTACTTGTTGGGCTGGCTGTTCGAGACGCTGGGCATCGACTTCGCCCGGCAAATCGTGCTCGTTGCCCAGGCCCGCGATACGGCCCCGCTGCAAGAACAAGCCTGAACCCGCGGCGCCCACCCAATCGACCGGCTTCCGGTCGCACGGCGTATTTCACTTTTTTCTCTGGGCATCTCGGCACCTTGAAGCTGCTTGTTGCCGGTCGTTGCTTCTCTGCAAGCTGCTTGTCGGCGGCTCGGCGCGGTGCGTCGAGTTGACGGCCCGCGCAGCGGGTCGTAGGCTGGCAAGAGTTCCCTCCAATCGCGGCGGCACGCTGGCACATCGTCGGCGTGTCGTGTCGCCCAGCCTATCACAACCAAGACCGCGCGATCCGTACCGCCTCGGCTGTTCTTGCCCATTTCCGAAACGGCACGCGACGCGCTGTCTCTCGTTGTCCCTTGATCCAGTTTTTATCCGCCATTTCCGTAGCCCACCCGACCGAGCAGCCCATGCGCTTCACTTTGCATTCGTTGAAACAGGTTTCCACCGTGCATCGCCGTCTTTACGCAGTTGTGGCCGGCGTTTGGCTCTTGATCGCCTCGCTGTCGGCGGCCGCTCGGGCAGCAGACGACGACTGGCCCATGTGGCGGCACGATGCCGGCCGCAGCGGGACGACATCGCTCGAACTGGCCGACAAGCTACACCTGCACTGGGTACGTGAACTTCCCACACCCGAGCCGGCATGGCCCGATCAGGCGAAGCTCGATTTCGACGATCACTACGAACCGGTTGTAGC
>WGDQ01000338.1 GCA_015493185.1 Planctomycetaceae bacterium | reverse complement strand
TAAGAGACAGGAAGCTTCGTGCTGCCGACCTGCGCGGCGTCGGAGAAGCGACGGTCGAGGTGGTGTTTCAGCCTGAGCGTGTAGCGGCTCAAGGGCTCGACGCCGACGATCTGGCCCGGGGCATCAAACGGCTGATCGCGGAAATCGAGGCCGCCCAAAGCGGTGATGCGCCCCGCGGCATCGCGCCGCTGGTAAAACTCAACGCGGTTGTCGTTCGCGACGACGCGGTTGGCACGGTTCGCCTGAGCGACGTGGCGCGGCTGAGTCGTCGTCGCATGAGCGGCCGTACGGCGTGGCGCGACACCGAACTGCTGATCCGCTTCGAGCCCGATGAAGATACGGCTTCCCAGACCGATGCCGCCCCCGATTCGCCGTCCGATGAGCCCGCAAACCGTATCGGTTTGGAACAGCTCAAACTCGCCCTCGAAACGGCCGACGCCTCGGCGTCCGAATCGCAGCACCACACCGATGCGGCAGAACGAACGGAAGGCGTTTGGCACCTTGCCGAAAACGGCGCGCTCATTCTCGGCTTCGCGCCGCATGCCGATGTCAGCGACGGCGGTTTGATTCCCGATGCGGCTTTGCAGTCGGACGAGGCGCACGAAGCCGATGCCGCCGATCTTGCCCAAGCCAAGCCAGCGGCACCGTCGCGGGCCGGACACGAACCCGAAAAAAAGAAGGAGAACGCGCAGTCGCCGAGCGCGTCGTCGCCAGCTCGTCCGGGCGGCACGTCATCCGAAGATGCGACAGCCCACGTTGCCGCGGTAGAAAGTGCGGCCGACGCAAAACGTGCCGCGCCACAGGCCCGTGCCCACGCGTCATCGCAGCCGTTGGCAAGCCAGCGGCCCGAAACACCTTCAAGCTCGGCAGCAACGGAAGACCGCCGAAATGCCGGTGCGCCGTCGCCGTTGGCCACGATGCGGGGTCCGGACGATCCGCCCGAGTGGATCGGTCGCTCCTCGTACTTTGCCAACGGGGTGTATCACCTCTACGCCAAAGACGGGCCGTTCATCGACCGGGAACAGTGCGAAGAGGCACTGCCCGAACTGCTACGCCGCGAAACACAGCGCTACGTACAACGCTATTTGGGCTTGGGCAGCGATGCCGAACCGGTCGCCTTCTCGTTGGCCGTGGTGCAGGCCGAAATGCTTGAGGGCGTTTGGATCGGACCATGGCACGAGCCGTCCGATGGCGTGTTGCCCACCAGCGATTTATTCGATCGCTACGCGCTGCACGTCGCGCTCGAATTCGACGACGCCGACCGGGCCTATTTCGAACGCGTGTGGAACCAGCAGCAGGTCCGCCACCGTTTGTGGGCCACGGCGATCGGCTCGGGTTCGCTGCTCGCGCTGCTGGCGATCGTCTTCGGATACCTGAAAATCGACACAGCCACCCGTGGCTACTACAGTGGTCGGCTGAAACTGGCGGCCCTCAGCGGCGCGGTAGCCGTGGTAGGAGGCGCTGTGGCGTTGTTGGTAAACTGATCGCCAGGCGATGCCCACACGCTGCGACTACCGGCTACCAGCGAATTGAAAACATTCGATTCGTTCGAGCAACGCGTGCTTCCCGCACCAGGGGTCGAATCGCCCACCCGCGTAGATCACTGTTCCCGAGAAAGGTCCGGAAGAAGAAAAAACCGTGGCGAAAAACGCACAATTCGATGCGGTACTCGTTCAGTCGATCCGCCGCGGCGACGAAGCTGCCTGGAAAGAGCTGATCAATCGCTACGAGGGCCGCTTGTTGGCTTTCGTCGATAGTCGTTTGCGCAATCGCCATGCCAGCCAAGATGTGGTGCAGGAAACGTTCGTCGGCTTCCTGACAAGCCTGCCCAACTACGATGGTTCCCGCCCGCTGGAAAGCTATTTGTTTTCCATCGCGGCCCACAAGCTTACCGATCATTTGCGTCGCGAAGGCCGGCGGCCGACCGTTTCCCTGGCCAATGGGCGCACCAGCATGGGCGAGCGCGACTTGCCCGGTCGCGCGCGGCCCGCCAGCAGTATTGCTCGCAGCGGCGAACGTCGGCAACTAGAAGAAGAGTCGCTAGCGGCCGCCATGGCCGCCCAGATCGATCGTTGGAAAG
>WGDQ01000337.1 GCA_015493185.1 Planctomycetaceae bacterium | reverse complement strand
GGCTTGGTTGAAAAAAGCCGATCGAAAAGAGAGCCCGCGGGCCGCGGGGCGACGCCGTCACGGCGCACGGCGGTTGCTCGAACCGCTGATGCGGCCCAAACGCCTTCCATCCGACCAGGGGCATCATACCGCGAAACACGATCCATAGAAGCCGCGGCGATGCGCGCTCCGAAGCTGGACCGCGGGCCGTGGTGTAGATGGCGACTTGACCGCGCAGCACCCCACGGCCGGCATTCTGAAAAGAACCGGCCGGGCGGTGAGAAGCTCGTGACGCAATGGCTTCTGTTACTTCAGCGCGATGGCTCGGGCAAGCGGCTGAAGCACATACTCAATCACGTAGTTGTCGACCGTTTCGCGGCAGATTTCGGTCAGCCGTTCGATGGTTTCGATAAAGGTCGCCTCGGACCCCAGGCTGCCGTATTGCCGTGCGGTGAGATACACGCTGAGCTGTTCTTCCGGAAAGTCGCCGGTGCGGATCTGATACGCGTTGGTTCGCGTCTCGATGCTCAGCCGACACTGCATGCGGCACTCTTCATCGATGGCCAACGTGAACGAAGGCTCGTAGTTGATGACGTTGGTGCCGGGTATTTCGGCCAAACGCTCCAAGGCCGGGCTCACGCCAAGCGCCTCGGCAACCAGTTGGTTGTGATTGCCGCGATAAGTGAAGTCGAAACCGAACAGCAGATCGAGCGCCTCGCAGTCGAGCGGACTTACTGAGAGCGTGTAAGGCGCTAGGTTCAATATGTGCTGATGCTGTTCGAGCGCTTCGTCGAGGCTGTCGGGATTCACCTGGCCCGAGCAGATTCGGCGGGGTTCGATGCTGCACCAACGATATTGTCCGCGGTCTTTGTCTTCCTCGAGCACAAAGTCGCCCTTGTCGCGGCAATAGAAGTTGCGCATCGTCGGGTATTTTTTTTGGATTTGCTCGAAGAAGTGCAGCACCGTTTCACGGTTGTGGGGCAGCTCCATTTCGGTGCTGAGGTTCATATTGACGTAGAAATCGTCGCAATAAGAGCCGTAACGCATCATTCGTCTGGCCCCTGGAGGATTGCCGGAGAAAGAAGTTGAAAAAGAACACGCTGGAAGTGGATGCCACCCAGTATAGAATGCGTTTCGTCAGAGTGTCAAAGCCGGCTGCGAGCGTGGGCCATCGGGCAGATTGCCGGCATGCTTGACAGCAATTTCTGAATTGTTGGTGGGGCATCATGCGGCGGCGGTTGTTTCGGCACCGGGCCGCGCGCGTCGGTTTTTCGGTCCGTTGATCGCCCGTGCAGAACGAGGGGCTCCGATGCAAATCATGCCACCGCGCACCGACGAAAGGCAGCCGCGACGAAGGTCTTCTGCCGGCCCATCTTCCGGATCGTGGGAAAGCGACGCGCCAACGTTTTTTTTGTCGTTTCACACGCTTTTGGGGTGGATGGCACTGCTCGGCAGCCAGCGCGGCGTGCGACGCTTGACGTTGGCCCATCCGACACGCGATGCGGCCATCGCAGCCGTTGGGCACGATGGGCAGGCTGAGCGATCGCGGAGCGGCAAAAGCCGGCCGGCGTGGGCCGACGAGTTGGTGCGTCGACTGCGCGCTTACGCCGACGGAGAGCCGGTCGATTTTTCCCGCGTTCCGCTCGATGTGAGTTGGCGCACAGCTTTCCAGAAGAAGGTGGTGCGGGCTTGCCGCGCGATTGATTACGGTCGGACGATGACCTATGGGCAACTGGCCAAGGCGGCGGGTTCGCCGCGTGCCGCGCGGGCCGTGGGCAACGTGATGGCATCGAACCCCACGCCGCTGGTGGTGCCGTGCCATCGGGTGGTGGCTTCGGGCGGCGCGCTGGGCGGCTTTTCTGCCGGCGAAGGCATTGCCCTGAAGCGGCACCTGCTGGAGATGGAAGCCGAAGCGTGCCGCTACGGTTTCTCTTCGTTCGTCTCGCCGGAAGAGTCGCTCGCGGGCTCGTCCGAAAGCTCGTGACCCCAACGAAGAATCTGCTGCCGGCGTATTTCCTTGGGGTCTAAATGCGTTGCCGCGGGACCGAAGCGGATGTGCAAGCCCGATTGGCCGACGAAGTGATCGCCCCACATCCAACGCACCGCCTGCGACTCGACCGCAACCCACACAACCAGCCCGATCAGCGAGGCAATGGCCAACCGCCGGGTTTGGGCCACGTAGTCGGGCGGCTGATGGGCAGCAAGTCGCAAACCGGCCTGCGGCAAGAGCAGCGCGATCAGTGTTGCCAACACGGCGTTCACGTGAATCACGCCTTCGGTCACCAGGCGCCCCTCGGTGAAGGGTGTGGTGTGCATCAAGTTGCCCACGACAATCCACCAGAGAAACACGGCAAACAGCAGTTGGCCGCGACCGAGCCAGCTTTCGGGCACGAGGGGCACCGGCCGACGATGCCGGTGGAACCAAACGGGCACGGCCACCATGATGGCGATGAGCAAATAGCCGAGATTGAACCACGTGTAAACCGATAGGCCATACATGACCTCGGAAACCACTTTGGCGGGCAGCCACATCGACTCGATGTTTTTACTGATGTTCAGGTACGTGATGCCCAGCAACACGAACAACAGAGAAAACGTATCGCTCCAGTGTCGCCGGGTTTGCACCGTATCGCGTCGTGCCGTGCGCGTGGAAAGGTAGCCCAGCATCAAGGCGATTCCGATACCTGAAATGAAGCCGAACGATTGCTCGAGCACGCTGTGCCAGTTGATCACCTCGGCCTTCTGCCACACGGTGAGCCAGAAATCGGAACGTTCCGGATCGGCTTCGTGAAGGTGCAGCTCGTGTTCTTTGAGCGCCGTGGCGAGGCGGATTCCAGTCAGCTTGAACAGTTGCGCGCCGGAAAACCCCAGCCCACCGAACAAGCCGGCCACCAAGGCCGACCAGGCGATGACGGCCAGGCGCCGCTGGAAGAGGAAAACGAACATGGCCAGCGTCATACCCACCATGCCCGACCAGTTTTCGCTGCGAGGCGGTGTCATCGACAAGCCGAACACTTCGGTGAGCAGCAGAAAGCCGAGCCACCAACCGCCGGCCAGATAGGCCACAAGCATCGTGCCTTCGCTGATGGGGCCCCACCACAGCCCGAGCACGAGCATTGTTCCTATCGCAACGCCCGCGGCGGGCATCCAGCCGACAAGCGGCCCCAGCACAATCAGCAACAGCGCGGCCAGCGCCGCGAGCAGCGCGAACCGTGCGGCGGCCTTGGTCATCTCGATGCGTGAAAGCTCCCAAAGCCACACGGCCAGCGGAGCGGTGATGGCCGCCAGCCAATCGGTGTCGTGCCAATTGAGCGACTCTTCGT
>WGDQ01000336.1 GCA_015493185.1 Planctomycetaceae bacterium | reverse complement strand
CGCCCCGTTTGCCCATCGCCAGCCGCCCGCCCGACCAGGCCGGTCCCTAGCGCCGGAATCGCGCGTCACCGGTATCCCGCCTTCTGGCAGTCGGCTGTTCGGCCGGCATCTCCCGGTACGTTCCCCGCCGATAGGTCATCCGACCGGCCCGGCGGCTGAACATCAGCGGCACGGCAAGCACTCCTCTCGATCGCAGAGCCCACATCGGCCCGCCCCACGTCGCCATCGTTTTCGCGATCGCCTCAGGCCATCTCGTCGGGCCCGCCCGAAATACGTCCTACACTCGCCCCAATGTCTCGTGCCGCGCCCAATCACACCCAACCACGGCCGCCCCCTACACCACGCTTTCCGCGCCGCCTGCCCATTCTTCCAGCCTCCTCGCCCCGCAGTGGTACCCGGCGTCATTTCTTCGGCGTGCATTTCTCGATTGATCTGTGTCGCTCGCCCAAAAGGCGCGGCGTTCTCTAGCCGATTGTGTCTTGCCCAATCGGGCAGTCCGCAGTCTTTGCCTGATCGTGCAAAGCCGAAGCGTCGAGCCAACCCGCCCGTTGGCACCCTAGGCAGACTGTTCTAGCTGCGCGCCGGCCTTTCAAAATCGTCGCATGCCCGGGCCGATGAATCCCGTGTGACCGGCATTTCACCGCGCGGCCCCGCAGCCGTCACGAGCCGGAACTTTGGTCCATCGACCACCGCGCTTGCGGCGCGTCGCCGAAAAAAACCAACGCCTCCAACTCGACGAAGCCACCATGCCCCACGGAACCACAGGCCCGCGACAGGGCTTGGTTGCGCTGTTCAGCTTCTTGGCCACGCTCGCCATGCTGAACCCCGCAACGCCGACGCGCCTTTCCGCCTCGGAACTCCGTCGAACGCCCATCGTCCGCGCCGTGCAGCGGGTACGCGATTCGGTAGTCAACATCCAGGGCGAAAAAACGCTCACCCCCGCCGACGAAGAGTTCAACCCCTTTCAGTCCGATCGCCGCGTCAGCGGCATGGGCACCGGCATCGTCGTCGATCCGCGGGGTTACGTCATCACCAACCACCACGTTGTCGAAGACGTCGAGGAAATCGAAGTCACCACCGCCGACGGCGAAACGCTTCTTGCCAAGCTACTGGCCGACGATCCGGCAACCGACCTGGCGCTGATCAAAATCGATCCCCCCTCGCCGCTGCCGGTCATTCCCATCGGCACCTCGCAAGACCTGATGCCCGGCGAACCGGTCATTGCCGTGGGCAACGCCTATGGTTACGAACACACCGTTACCCGCGGTGTCATCAGCGCCTTGCATCGCACCGTGCAGGTGGGCGATACGCAAAAGTACGTCGACCTGATTCAAACCGACGCCAGCATCAACCCCGGCAACTCAGGCGGCCCACTGCTCAACATCGACGGCGACATGATCGGCATCAACGTCGCAGTTCGTGTGGGCGCTCAGGGCATCGGCTTCGCCATCCCGGTCGACAACGCCATGGCCGTAGCGGTTCGTCTGATGAGCACCCGGCGGCTGGGTCGCAACTGGCACGGCATCGTGGCCACCGACCGCCAGCCCGGCAAGGTGGTAATCGGCTCGATCGAAGAGGGCAGCCCCGCCAGCAATGCCGACTTGATCGTGGGCGACCTGCTGCTTTCGGTCGCGGGCCAGTCAATTCACCGTGCTCTGGATGTCGAACGCGCCCTGCTCGACAAGAAAGCCGGCGACAAAATCGAAGTGGTCGCGCGGCGTGGCAGCCAGGAACATACCGTTTCGCTCGTGTTGGCCTCTCCCCCAACCGAAGAACCCGCCAACCAAGATCCCGTCTGGTCCGTTTTGGGGTTGCGGCTCCAGCGCATTCCGCCCAAGGTGTTCCAGCGCTACCAAAGCCGTTACCGCGGCGGTTTGGCCGTCACGGCTGTGCGTCCGGGCAGTCCGGCTGCGCGGCAAGGCATTCGCCGGGGCGACGTGTTGGTGGGTATGCACGTCTGGGAAACCATCTCGCTCGACAACGTCCGCTACATTCTCAACCGTCCCGACTTCGAGCAGTTCGCCCCGCTCAAGTTCTACATCCTCCGCGGCAGCGAAACGCTTTACGGCCACATGGTCGTTTCCACGACCCCCCGGCGCCGCCATTGATATTTTCTTCCAGCATTTTTTTACCAACCTCCGCCGCGCTGGTGTTTTCCAACCTTCGCCGCAGCCCAAGCGGACGCGTCGTAAACACCGCTTCCTCCTCGCGCCGCTCGAGCGCGTTTCTCGCAGGCCTTCGCGCGTTTTCGTCCTGCCGCCACCGCGCATGGAGCCCACCGTTTCGGCGCATGGAGCCCGCTGTTTCCCGCGCATAGATCACGCATCGACCGCGCATGAATCGCGCATTCAACGCGTTGTCTGTCTGCCTGTGTCGCGCTGTTGTCGTACCGTTCTTCTAGCGCCCACCGCCAACTACCACGCGCACCGCATAGGGTTGGCTATCTCAGCAGGCAGCTCGCATGTCGTCCCCCCGGCGCTTGGCATCGTGGCCCGCTCAGCCGATACTACGGGCGAGGCTGGCCGATCGCCCGTGCGATTGCCCCTGCGATTGCCCCTACATCGGCCATCTGCAACAGGGGCGACACAACAACACAGCAATCTGTGTGCGTGTCTGTATCCGTATCTGCGTCTATATCCCTGCGCCGTACCTGCGCATCGACTGCTAACCAAGACAACAATCGCCGTAGCCAAGGCAGCGGCTCGAAAATGCGATTGCTCCGGCCCGTCACGCCGGTCGCCTTGTAAAACACGCGCCCCACTTCCATGGAACACGACCTGATCGCCTGGTTGCAACGCACCTTGCCACCCCATCCGCAGTTGCGTTTGGGCGTGGGCGACGATGCTGCCGTGTTGCGGATCGCCGAACAGGCCGATGCCGTGGTAACCACCGACCTGTTGGGCGAAGGCGTTCACTTTCGGCTCACCGACGCCGCGCCGCGTCAAATCGGCCATAAGGCATTGGCTGTCAACCTCAGCGATCTGGCCGCCATGGCCGCTCAGCCCGTGGCCGCTGTCATCGCCTTGCTGCTTCCCCGGACCTCGGCCGGCCCGTTGGCTCGGGAGCTGATCGAAGGCATGTTGCCCCTGGCCGCGCGTCACCATGTGGCCCTTGCCGGCGGCGACACCAACACCTGGAACGGCCCGCTGGTCGTCGGTGTAACGGCCATTGGCCAAACCCGGCCGCACGGTCTCTGGCGTCGCGATGGCGCACGCCCCGGCGACCGCATCCTCGTCACCGGCAGCCTGGGCGGCAGCCGACTGGGCCATCACCTCGACTTCGAGCCTCGGGTTGCCGAAGCCCTGCAACTGGCCGAACATTACCAGATCCACGCCGCCATCGATCTGAGCGATGGCCTGGCCACCGACCTGCGACACGTTGTTCAGGCGAGCGGCTGCGGCGCCGAAGTGCTCTTGCAACGCATTCCCATCAGCGAGGCGGCCCGCCGGCTGGCCGGCCCGAACGATCCATCGGCCGCGCTGCGGCATGCCCTCTGCGACGGCGAAGACTTCGAACTGCTTCTGGCCGTTGCGCCCGAGGTGGCCAACCGCATTGTCCGCCAGCAGCCGTTGGGCGTGCCCGTCACCGATATCGGTTGCTTCCTCGACGGCCCGCCGAAAATCTGGAAAATCGACCAGCAGGGGCGCCGCACCGAACTAACCGAGTCGGGCTATCAACACCAGGCCAATCCATGAAATCGTCAGCGTTCACCTTCGTTGCCAAAAGCGAAACCGACACCGAGCGGCTCGGACACGCACTGGCCGAAGTCTTGCCCGAGGGCACCACCGTGGCGCTGGTCGGCACGCTGGGTTCCGGCAAAACGCGCCTGGTCAAGGCCATTGCGGCGGGTTGCGGCATCGACCCTCGCAATGTGGTCAGTCCCACGTTCGTACTCGTTCAGCACTACCACGCGCAGCGCACGCTCTACCACTTCGACGTCTACCGCCTGCGCGACACCGACGAGTTCATCGACCTGGGGCCCGAGGAGTATTTCGAATCGTCGGGCATCACGCTCATCGAATGGGCCGATCGCGTCATCGACCTGCTGCCCGAGCAGCGCGTGGAAGTGCACATCGAGCCGCTCGATCAAACCACGCGGCGTTTTGAAATTCGCCCCCTCGGCGCGCGCTTCGCCGGCCTCATCGATCGGTTGCGCGACACGCTCGCCGCGGCCACCCCGTAGGCCATTGCGGCGCGTACGGCCCTGTCGAGTTTGTCGCTTGAATCGGTCGTGCCGGCCGCAACGGCCGTGCGCCAGCACACGATGGCGAAATTGCTTGAACCAATCGAAGGTGTCGGTTCTACTGGAACCAAGGCAAAAAAACGAACCTGCAGGCCGCTGTCTGAGCGGCTTGGTTTTTTGTTGCCTTTTGCAGTCCGATCGGGCGCCGCGCGCGTGATTGATCTCGCCACCCGCCACGGGTGGTCCGTGGCGCTTTCGCTGGGCACGTGTCCGTTCAGCGCCAGTCGCCCATCATCCCGCAGTCCGCAGTCCGTTTCCGGCACGCATCCGCATCGCAAATCGGGCGGCCCCACGGGTCGTTGTGGTTCGCCAACTTCTTGCTTGTTCTCACACCATGCCGAAGCGTTCCCGTCGCCGTCCTCGCGTTGCTCCCGATCGCCCCAGCGATTCGTTGCGCCAAGGCCGCTCGCGCTCACGGGCTGCATCGTCGCGCGGCGCTCGGCCCCAACGTCGCAACACAGGGCGTCGCGGTCGCCCGTTCGAGCCGCTTGAATCGCGTCGCGTGCTGGCCGTGCCCACGCTGGCCCCCATTGCCAACCAAACGCTGCTGGCCGGTGCCCCGCTGCACATTCCGCTCGATGGCTTCGACGCCGATGGCGACGCGCTCACCTTCTCCGTCCAAACCGACAATCCGCTGCTCACCACCTTCATTCCCGAGGGCAACCGCAGCCTGCGCTTGACGGTTGAAAACACCGATCCGGCCGATCCCTTCGTGGGCGACATGGTGTTCGAGCTTTTCGATGGTCGGGCCCCCGAGGCCGCCGGGCGCGTGGCCGATCTGGCCGCCAGCGGCTACTACGACGGACTGCCCTGGCACCGCATTGTTCCCGATTTCGTCATTCAAACCGGCCGCGGCAACCCGGTTGAAGCGTTCGACGACGTCTTTCACCCCGACCTGCAACACACCAGCGAGGGCTTGCTCAGTTTCGCCAAGGCGGGCGACGACACGAACACCTCGCAGTTTTTCGTCACCGACGGTCCGGCACGATTCCTCGACTTCAACCACATGGTGTTCGGCCGTCTGGTCGAAGGAGAGGACATCCGCCAGCGGGTGCAAGACGTTCCGGTAGTAAACGATGTGCCGGTCAACGACGTGCTCATCCAATCGGCCACCGTGTTTGTCGACCCGCAAAACGGCGTGCTCACCATCGACGCGCCCGAGGGCACCACCGGCACGGCTACCGTTACGGTAACCGCCGACGATGGCAACGGCGGCATCGCCGAGCAAACGTTCACCGTCACCATTCAGCCCGACACGAACAACAACCGGCCCTATCTGCTGCCGTTTCCCGATCGCATCGCCACGGAGCCCGACACACCGGTCACGCTCGATCTCGAGGCCATCGATGTCGAGGGCGACCCGGTCTTCTTCGATGCCAGCGGCAGCACGGCCGAGTTGAGCATTCAGGTTGTCGACAACGCGACGGGCATCATCACAGTCACGCCTGAACCGGGCGTAACCGGCCAGCAAAGTTTTCTTGTCGGCGTT
>WGDQ01000335.1 GCA_015493185.1 Planctomycetaceae bacterium | reverse complement strand
GCCCCTGATGGTCTAGAAGCCGGCCTTCCGCGGCGATAGCCCCCACCGTTGGACCGGCGTCTAGCACTTCAAGACGATCGGCCGCCATCACGGAATACGTGGGCGCATGACCTGACGCGTAAGGCGTATCGGAGGGATTGGCACCCTCGTTTGCGGCCGCCGGTCGCCGCATCGCGATTTGCTGCGAAAGTCGATTGCCGCGGTGGCGAGCGTCGTGCACCGAGCGAATCGCCCCGGTGACCGGGTCGATCGCGATCTGAAAAAACTCGTTGCGCAGCACATGGTCCTCGGCCAGCGGCTTCTGTCGTCGGCGTCTCGCCCGCTTTGGTGCAGAATCGGCCGCACCTTGCTCGCCCGTAGAAACCCACGCGAATCCACAGCCGGGCACCTCAACCACCGCGTTCGTCAGAGGGGTTTTCCCTAACTCGGCACGTTCGACAATCGTGCAGCGTTGATCGTGGCTGAGAGTTGCTCCTGTGGCCAACGTGCGCGAAAAACTGAGTGGGTTGAGCAACAGCGCACCTTCAGCAGGACGGTCGGCCGACGAAGACGAAAGCGCCCGGGCAAGCCGCTCGGCGGCCAACCGCAGCCGCGATACGAATTCGCCCCCGTGCGTTTCAGATGGTCGCGGCAGCGTGCATAAATCGCTTGACGGGCCCCCCTCAACAGTTTGCGATGGCGCGGAACTCGGACCACCACCAGAATCAGAAGAAAAGGGCTCGTCACCATCGGTGTTCACGTCGTGAGAAAGCCCCGAACTCTCCTGCTCGCAGGCACTTGCCGAGCTTTCTGGCGTGGGTGTGGCAACCTCTTCTTCGGATACAGCAGCGGAAGATGAGCCCCTCGTCGTAATGGCGGGCATCGGTTCCGACGGCGACCGGCCATGCCCCAGCAATTGGTCAAAGCACTCCAGGGCCGAAACCCCATCGGCCACTGCCTGTTGTTCGACGTCGGACGCGGCGTGCGACACGGCATCGTCGCGTTGCATTGCAACAGCCTGCCGAAGATACGGCGAGCGATATGCGTCGGCATGAAACCGCGAGGGCACTCCGGGAGCGTCGGTCTGCCGGAAATACTCTTCCAGCGTGACAAAGCGGCCTAAAACCGGAGCATAGCGGTGGCCGTTTCGCAGGTCGTCGTACCACAGGCAACTGCGTCCGGGCCAATGCGCGAAGACCGACGTGGCGACAAAATCTGTATCCATCGACTCGCCTAGCTTTGCCGGCAGACGCAAAAAACTGTCGGCCTCAGCTCCGTCGAGTGGCAGGCGTGCCAGGGCGTCGATTACACTGCCGTCGAGCCCTTCCCATTGGATGCGACTCTGATCGCTCGTAGGAAATCGCCCCTCGTCGAGCGTGAAGTGAAGCGCTCCGGCATACCCCCATCGCGAAAGCACCTGCGGCAGCATAGGGGTCAGGCCGAAGCGGCGCCGGCCGAACACGCGTGGGCGCTGCCCAAGATGCCGCTCATAGCACGCCCCACCCCGCCGAAACTCGTCGTAAATGGCCTCCAACGGCAACAACGATAACTCGCGCTCGCTATACTCGCCGCCGACAACCGACACCGTGCCCTCGTCAACGCGCTCCCGCAACAGCGCCAATTGCTCGGGAAACTGGCTGGCCAACCGTTCCAGATGCTCACCACACAACAGCAGGTTCAGCGGTTCTGGCCGTTGCAACTCGGCGGTCAAATCGGTGCCCAGCGTTGTTTCAGCCGTGAGCGTCAGATCGATCAAGTATGCCTCGACCGGATAAAACCGCTCGCGGGCCTCGGCCAAAACCTCAAAGCACTGTTGCAAGTGCTTTCGAGCCGTTAGCTCGTCGCCTGCCACAGCAGCTTCTGCCGCCCGCAGCGTTTCCGATTGAAAGTGCACCTCGTCGATGTTGCTCATGTAACGCATTTGGCGGGTGAGCAACTCCGTTTGCAGAAACAAAAAGCCAAGCGCCAAGAAATCGTCGACCAGTTCCGAGGCGACGTGTCGGCCACGATCAATCTGCGCCAGAGCGGCTTGCAGCAATTGGTCTCGACGGCCCTCGTTTTGGAGAACCACTGCCCCCTGCGACTTGGCGCGGGCAGTCCACCCGGCAAGCAGCAGCGATTGGCTGACTTGCGGAACAAATACCATTCGCCCCGTCAAAACCTCCGGCGGCTCGTCGGCTCGCTGCCAACGCGGCGCCGCACCGGCGGCGGCGATCAATTCCGGATGCCACGGTGCGGTCCACGCGGCCAGTAAGTCATCAGCCTGTTCCGAATCGAGATACATCGGAAAGTCTTCAAGGCTGTGACACGGCAGCAAGATCAGAAGTTCTTCAAGCGACATAGATGTCATCAAGATGTCCGGTTTCGAGGCCGACGTGCCCTACTGAGCATTCGGCGAAATTTCGGCAAAAGGCACTGTCAGCAGAAACGTCTTTCTCCGGTCGCCGGTTGGCCATTGTCCCGGCTCCAAGGTGTCATCCCCCGCTTCAAGGTGCGAACCGGGGCAACACACCGCACCGACGCACGACACAACGCTCGCGGCCCCCTTGCGGCCACGCCCCGAACGGAGATGGGGGATACCATCCGGTAAAGCGAGTTCCAGCGGCCCGGCAAGCTCGCCCAACTGTCCCGTATCTCGCCCAAGTCCGTCGAATAGGCGCAATC